>NZ_JACGMO010000066.1:0-39570 GCF_015354745.1 Micromonospora sp. S-DT3-3-22 | reverse complement strand
CCGACGCGGATGCTTCTCGGGCCTGCCCATCCACTGCGGCGAGGGCAGCATCGGCTCAACGAGGTCCCACTCGGCATCGGTCAGATCAGACGGGTACCGCCGCACTCGATCCATGCCCGTCTACCGAGCGAGCCCTGATCATCGATCGCACTCACTGTGCGACACACCCGACCAGCACACATCCCAAACACTCTCTCAGAACCTGGCAGCGACGGCAATGGCAGTCCGTTTCACCTTCAGGGCCCAGTCCACCCGCTGGGCAAAGTGGGCCACCATCATCACCTCCACGCACGCCTGCCGGCACCGCCCGCTCTCCCCTTTCGGACTCAGACGCAGGAGTTCCACGATCCGGAGCAGCCTTGATTCTCCTGAGTGGTCAGGAGGTGACTTGAATGAGTATTCATGTTTGACTACCTGCGTGGGGGCGGGGGGAGCACGGCTGTCGATCGACTGCGGTAGCGCGAGCACCGTAGCCGTGTTGGCCTGGCCTGATGGTCGGGCGTCGGTGTTGCCGTTCGATGGTCTGCCCTACCTGCCCAGCGGCTTGTTCCTGGCCGAGGGTGGGCAGGTGTGGACAGGGCGACGGGCGTGGCAGGCCGCCGAGACGCAGCCGCACCGGTTCGTACCTAATCCCCGCCGTACCGGCGATGGCGAGCTGGTCATCGACGGCTCGGAATCGGCGGCGGTGGACTTGGCGGCGGCGCCGTTGCGGCGGGCTGCTGCGGAGGCCGAGGGTGCCGTGGGTGAGCCTGTGCGGGATGTGCGGTTGGTGGTGCCGGCCGGGTGGGGACCGCGTCGGCGCACCTGGATGCGGCAGGTCGCGCACCGGGCGGGTCTCGGGCAGCCGCGCCTGGTAGAGGCTCCGGTGGCCGTCGCGGAGCACCTGGTAGCCACGGGAGCGCGGCTGACGGTCGGATCGTTCGTTGTCGTGTGTGATGTCGGCGCGGGTGTCGAGGTGACGGTGCTGCGCCGAGGCCCGTCAGGGTTCGAGGTCCTCGCCACCCTCGCCGACCCTGCGGCCGGCGGCGCTGCCGTCGACCTGGCATTGACCGCTGCCGTGCTCAACGGCCGGGAGGTGACCGCCGGCGGTATGGGCCAGTGGGCGATGGCGGAAAGCGTCCGGGTCGCAAAGGAAACCCTGGGCTCGTATCCGGCGGTCACGGTGCCGATCGCCGGCCACCACCCGGTCATCGCGGACCGCACCATGCTCGACGCCGCCGCCCAACCAGTCGTACGGCGGGTCGCGGAATTGACCCAGCAGTGCATCGCCGCCGCCGAACTGACCCCCGGCGACCTCGCGAGAATCTACTGCGTCGGCGGCAGCGCCCACCTTCCACGCCTGGACACCGCCATCGCCGAGCACACGGGGATCACGCCGGTGCTGGTGGCGGAGCCTCAACTCGTCGCAACGCGGGGCGCCGCCGAGGTGGGCGCTCCCGCAGCGGGGGTGAATGCGGTGGAGGTGCCGGTGCCGCCGATCCGGCGGGCCGTCGCCATCGCGGTGCCCGGCCTCGCCTCCCTGGCACTGCTGTGGCAGGCCCTACTGACCGCCGAACGCAACAACACCCTCAGCGCGTACTACTACGTCCTGTTCAACCTCGGCGAGTTGACCATGGCGGCGGTGTTCGCCCTGGTGGCCTGCATCGCAGCGGGCACCGTCCTCGGCTCGTTGATCGCCGCCCGCAGCCCCACCCCCGAACTACGCACCGAAGGCGGAAAGGTCAGCATCGGCATCCTCGCCGGGGTCTCCCTCGGCGTCGCCATCGCCGCCCTCTACGCCGTCGTCATCAGCCAATACTTCGGCCTACCCCTACGCGGATTCCTGACCTGGGCGCTCTGGCCGATCGCCCCCACCGCCGTCCTCGCCGTGGTCATGGCGATGATCGCCGCCCGACAATGGCGTACACCCTCCGGCGGCTGGTCCGCGCTCCTGGCCACACCGACCGGCTCGGTCGTCACCGCCGCCGTGGGCATGGGACTCATCCAGTACGCACGCACCGCCGACCGATGGCCCCACCTGGTGGTATGGCTCGACCTCACCGCCCGCATCGGCGGACTCCTCCTCGGCATCGGCACCGTCATGGCCCTCGTGACACCCCTGATGTTCCGCATCGTCCTCGCCGCCCCAGTAGCGGTGATCAGCGCCGCGATCGTCACCGGACAATCCACCGGCATCCTCGGCGTCAGCTACGCCATAGCCATCACCATCTGGTGGGCAGCACGCGTATGGACCCGCCTCATCCACCCCACCACCGGCCCCACCACCCTCAACCCACCAGGCCGAGGCAGCTGACATGCGCTGGCCACGGCAACTGATGTCACTGCTGCTCGTCCTGGCGTTCCTGGTCGGCCCACCGGCGATGCTCCTGACCGTGATCGGCCCACCCATTCGCGGATGGCCCACCACGGACCAGTTACGAGCCTGGTTACAGCAGCCGTTGACCGAGCAGACCCTCACCGCCGGACTCGCTATCGGAGCGTGGTTGATCTGGCTGCTCGTCGCCTACACCGTCGCCGTCCGGATCATCATCCGCCTCCGCGCCACCACGGCATGGCTACGGCGGATGCCCCTCCCCACACCGCTACAGGCGACGGCCAGCGGAGTGGCCGGCGCAGCCGTCTTCGGCGTCACCACCAACACCGTCACCACCACCCCGCCGCAACCGCCGCAACCCTTAGCAACAGGCACCGCCGCCTTCCACGACGAGATCGCCCCGGATGACCATCGCGACCAGGCCGTAGGCGAGGACGGGGTCACGGTTGCCGGTGGCTGGCTGCCCCGGGACGTCGCCGAACAGGTCACCGCAGCCGCAGCACTGGTCTGGCTACGCCGCCGCCGCGACTACCAACCCCACCCCACCCACCCCAACGACACCGACCTCACCCCACTACCGCCCACCGTCACCGCCGTCCAAGCCGCCCTCGCTGACACCCCCACCACGCCGCCGTCGGACGGAACCGCCGCCCTCCTCGAAGCCCTGCCGGCCGGCGGTGTCGGCCTCACCGGACCAGGCACACTGCCCGTTGGACGAGGACTGCTGGTAACCGCCATCCTGGCCGGACAACGCCACAGCCCTACCTCGTTGATCGTCACCAAGGCAACCCTTGCCATCCTTCTCGGACCGGCCGCGGAAACGCTCGGGCGACGCCTGCCGTTGACGATCGTCGACACCGTTGACGAAGCAGCGCAGCTGCTCCAACCCGCCGGCTCCGTCGCTGGTGAGGTCATTCCTGGTCAGCGACGGGGTGAGACGTCGAGTGGGCATGGCCATCGAAAGATCGTTCTGCTGAACGACCACGACGGCGACGAGCAGCAGTTGAAGCAACTCGCCGAGACGGGCAACGCCGCCGCTGTTCTCGTCGTCTTTCTGGGAGAACGGCCGGGCGGGCCAAACTGGCACGCCGACTCCACCGGTCACCTGCGCGACCCACACCACCCCGACATGCCGAGCCCACGGCTGTGCATCCTGGACCAGACGGCAACCACCGACCTGCTCACCGTCATCGCCAGTCCCGACCCGGCACCACCCCACCCCGCCAGCGGCGGACGCCCACCGCTCCCCTACGTGGGACCACCAGAGCTGCCACTGCCACGACAGGTCACCCGACACGAGCCTCTGCGCCTGTCCACCGCACCCCGGCAGCGGCTTCGTCTGCGCGTCTTGGGCGATCCGCAACTGCTCATCGACGGCGAACCCCTGACCATCCGCCGCAGCGCCGGCCTCCAAGTCCTCGTCTACCTCGCTGTCCACCCCAGCGGGGCCGACACCGCACAACTCACCGACGCCGCCTGGCCGGGACTGCCCCGCCACTCCCTCACCGGCCGCCTCTACACCGCCGTCAGCGACCTCCGCAGCACCATCCGAACCGCAAGCGACCTGCCCGTCATCGACCACTCCGATGACCGCTACCGCCTCAACCCCGCGCACATCGACGTCGACCTGTGGCAACTCCACACCACCATCCACCACGCCACCACTGCGCTTGCCCCCGCCACCACCGCCTGGCGGACCGTCCTCGACGCCTACCCCGCCGACCTCGCCGCCACACGCGCCTGGCCCTGGCTCGACCCCCACCGGGAAGCAACCCGCCGTCGAATCATCGACCTGTGCGCCACCCTCGCCGCCAAGGAGCCTGACTCTCACCGCGCCCTGCAGTTGCTGGAGGACGGCATCCGCATCGACCCGTACAACGCCGACCTACACAGGCTCGCCGGCCGTGCCCTCACCGCCCTCGGCCGCCCTGAAGCCGCTGCCGAGCTACAGCTTCGCCACCAGCAGAGTCTCAGACGCGCCAACATTGATGGCGGCAACTTCGATCTCATCTCTACTACTCCGTAGCGCTGTGACCTGCGGTTGTGAGGTCGTGTAAGGAAGTGTGAGGTGCTGTAAGGTCCTCAACCCGCCGTCGTCGTCCATCGCGCTCTTACGGTCTGTCTCACCAACCGCGGCAACGCCGGAGGGAGACAGGCCATGGCGAAACGGGTCTCGGCAGCAGCCGTACGCGCCGTCACCGCATTCCTCGCGTTGGCACCGCCAGCGCTGCTCTACCAGATCGGCTGGCTAACCGTCCCTAAGCTGTCCACGGACCAGCTTCGGGCGTGGGTGCACCAGCCATTGACCGCCGGTTTTGTAGCGATGCTGGGATACGCCGGAGCCGGGGCACTGTGGGTACTGCTCATGGCCGCCGTCACCGATCACGCACACCGGTACCTCACCGCTCGCCTACGGTGGCACCTCACCCTGCACCTACCCGGCCCTCTGCAAGCGCTCGCGGCAGCCCTGCTGGGCACTACCGCCATCACGACCGCTGCCGCCCTTCCCGCCGTCGCACACGACCACACCGCAGCCGATACCGACCCACCACCAGCCGACAGAGCAGCCCCGATCCACGATGCCCCTGTTCTTCCGCCGCCAGGCGACCCTTCACCATCCCCCCGGGGACTCACCGCCACCTCGGCAACAGCGACCACCGCCTTACCAACACCGACGATCCCCGATACGACGACAGAGTCCGCACGTCACGCTTCCCCGCCGGTCTTCAACCGCACCGGCGCGCATCCCCCATCCCACGCCCCACGCGAGAAGGTCCGGGTCGTTGCCGGAGACAACCTGTGGGATTTGGCTGCCGAGCATCTCGGTGATGCGACCCGGTGGCGGGAGATCTACGCCCTCAACCGGGGACACCGCCAGACCAACGGCTACGCGCTCACCAACCCCAACACCATCCACGTCGGATGGAAACTCACACTTCCCGCCCACCAGGCCACACCAACACCCGCCCTACCCCGCCCCAAGCCACCCGCCGCCGGCAACTCCGGCCACGCCATACCCAAAGCGGAGACGAGTCCCTCTGCACCGCTCACCCCTCACACATCAACTGGCCCGCACCGGTCGACACCGCACACCACTACGCCGAGCACACCAGCCGACACAGCACCCACCACACCCCCAGCACAACCCCACGCGCAGCCGTACGACGAAACGGAGACCGTGCTGCCGGCGCGCGGCTGGATCAGCCTCGGCCTGGCCGCCGCCATCGCCGCCGTCGCCGCTCTGCTACGCCTACAACGACGCCGCCGCGCCCGGCTGACCTTCCCCACATCGGTCAGCACCGCCCCGCAACGCTCCCCGATACCGCCGTCTCTGGCCCCCGTCGACATCATCGGCAACCGCCACCTCGGCCCCAGCAGCGACCACCAGCCCGCCAGCCCCGCCCTTGCGGCACCGATCGGCGTCGACTCGGACGGCACCGAGGTAAGCCTGTTCCACCTGCCCGGTCCCGGCTCCGCCCTGCACGGCGACGGAGCCGTACCAGCGGCCCGCGCCATCCTCGCGTCCGTCCTGACCAGCGGCGCGGTCGAGACAGCCACCGCCCGCCCGGTCGTGGTCACCACCACCGACCTACTCGCCCAACTCCTGCCCGAGGACGCCCCGGCGGTCGGGCTGGACCCCGACGGCACCGCCTACGACGGAGAACGCCTCATCGTGCTCGCCGACACCGCTGCGGCGATCACCCACGCCGAGGAGGAAATGATCGGCCGCCGCCGGCTACTGGACACCTTCGACGCCGAGACGATCACCGACCTCAACGCCCGCACCGACCACGCCGAGACCCAACCGCCGTACGTGCTGCTCATCGACTCCAGCCCTCGGCACGCTCCCCGCCTCCAGGCCGTCGCCACCCACCGCGCCGCCCTGAACCTGCACCCCGTCATCCTCGGCCCGCACGACGGCATCCCCACCATCGAGATCACCGCCAAGGGCACCACCACCGGCTACGAACCGCACCCGGCGACCCGGCTGTCCACCCTCGGCGCGGATGACCTCGCCGCCGTCCTCTCCATGCTCACCGACGCGATAGCCCGTCCCGAGGCCGGTACCGACGTTGACGACCCGCCCGCCGAGATCTCGCCGACCGCGGTGACCGCCGAGCCGAACGAGGCGGCACCGCCCCAGGCCGACGACGCGGCGGCCCTGGTCCGCCTCCGGGTCCTCGGCCCGGTCACCGTCGCCACCGACGCCGGTCCGATCGCCACCGGAATGCGCAGCGGCTCCTACACCGCGCTCGCCGTCCTCGCCGCCCACCCCGCCGGCCGCACCCTCGACCAACTCGCCGCCGACCTGCACCCCCACGCCGACCCGGCCGCCGCCATCAAACGCGTACGAACGGACATCACCTCCGCCCGGCGGGTGCTGCGCGCCGCCACCGGCCACGAGGAGCCCATGTTCATCGTCTACGACCCGGCCACCGGCCGATACCAGCTCGACCCGCAGACCGTCACGGTGGACCTCTGGCAGATGCTCACCGCCATCGACCAAGCCACCACCACCGACGACGAAGCGGCGATGCTTACCGCGCTACGCCGGGCCACGGAGCTGTACGCAGGTGACTTCGCCGAAGGCCACGACCACACCTGGGCCACCGACTACGCCACCAGCTACCGCCATCAGATCCTCACCGCCTACGCCCGCATCGCCGAGATCCTCGAACCCGACCACCCCGACCAGGCCGTTGCCGCCCTCGAACACGCCGCCGAACTCGACCCCGTCAACGAGGAGCTGTACCAGCGGATCATGCGCATCCACGGCCGACAACAGCGCCCCGACGCCGTCCGACGCACCCTGCGCCGCCTGGAAGAACGCCTCGCGGACCTCGGCGACGCCGAACCGTCCCAAGCCACCCGCCGCGTCGCCGAGCGCCAGCTCCGACCCGTCGCCCCAGCCAGTGGAGGACGGCCATGAACCACCGCCAGCTCCAACGGATGCAATGGGCAGTGCGGGCCACACTGGTCCTCGGCGTAGCCGCCTCGGTCACCGCGAACATCCTGCACGCCCAACCCAACCCGATCTCCCAGACCATCGCGGCCTGGCCACCCCTGGCCCTCCTGATCACCGTCGAGCTGGTCACCCGCATACCCGTCTACCACCGTGCGCTCGGCATCATCCGGATCGTCGCCGCCTCGACCATCGCCGCCATCGCCGCCTGGATCAGCTACCACCACATGGTCGGCGTCGTCGCACGGTACGGCGAAACCGGCACCGTCCCCTACCTCCTACCACTCTCCGTCGACGGGCTGATCATCGTCGCGTCGGTATCACTCGTGGAACTCGCCGCACGCCGCCGCGAAGCCGAACACACACCGCACGCCGTAGCGGCAAAGACCCCACCGGCACCATCTCCAGGCCAGCCCATCGAATCGGCACCCGTCGAGACCATGCCCGGGATCAGCGCCACCAGGCCAACCGGTCGGCGTCCACTGTCCGAACCTCCTTCCCTGGACGCCGATGCCGACGAGCCGGCCCACGGCGGGACTCCTGACACTGCCGACCACCCGGACGACGATCAGGAAACGGACGGCAGCGAGACTGGTACTGACCTTGATGCGGAACCTGACGATGACGACCCATCCGACGAGACCGATGACATCGACGTCGACCTCGCCCCGGACCTGGTGCCACTACTGCCCGCCGCCCGCGCGGCCCGCGACGAACTGACCCGCGAAGGCCACACCGTCAGCCGGGATGCCCTCGCCCGACGGCTACGCCAGAACGGCCACTCAATCCGCAACAGCGCCGTCTCACAACTGCTCGCCACGCTGCGCCAGGAGACACCCCCGGTCAACGGCACCCGACCCACGGCATCGGTATGAACGTGCCGACGTCAGCTCACCGCAGGATCAGACACGCGAGGGGACCGACGTAGCCGAGCCTGCCCGAGCGGCCAGCGCCGCCCGCCCACCCCACCCGCAACACTGCCCGCCCTGGTGCATCGACTGCCGCCATGACGACGCCGACCCCTTCTCACCCCGAGCACTTCTACACCGAGGCGAGGCGGACACCGTGCACGTCTACGACCAGGCATGCCTCCTGGTCGAGGCACACGTACGGGTCGCCCACTGGGACAAAACCCCGAGCTGGATCGGCACCGATCCGGCCGGCCTGGAACGCCCCTATGTTGAGTTCAGCTTCCCGCCCGACGACGACCTATATGTAAGTCTCAACCCCGAGCAGGCTCGTCGCCTCGCCGCCGCTCTGCTTCGCGCTGCCGACGCCGCAGACGTGGCCATTCGAGGCGACGCCTCGCAGTAAGTCAATGCACTTCAAGTCGGATGATCTATTGGCCGAACGTCCGATCCAGCTCTCGGTTGAAGGCATTGGCGGAATCCTCATACTCGCGGATCTCGCTCGCATACTTTAGGCCAATCCGATCATGCAACCACTTGTCGAAGTCGCCAGCAATTCGCGCGTAGCCATCAATCATGGAAACAATTTCAAGACAATCGCCCCGACTCGCAATCCACCTCTTAATATCACTGTTCCACCTCGACCATTCCAGCAGAGGTTGACACAGAAGAACAAACGTCACCGAGAACGACTGCGGGGAGAAGGTCTGTTGACTCTGGGCCACGGGTAGGCGGTGATGCGTTAGATAGTTACGAAGACCGCGCAGGAAGGCGCTCGGAGCGTAGTCGTCGAAGCCGGTCCTGACCCTTTCGGCATACTCGACGGTGAGTGCCGCGTCGTCACTAAAGTGCTTTTTCATGAACCTGCGCTGCTGATCAATACGGGTACTCAATGCCATAAGGACGTTGTGGAGCAGCCTTTCGACCTCAGAGAGCAGATCGTCGTGCACTTCAGGGTTCGATATGTCGAAGATTGGAAGCGAATGGGAAGGATCTTGCAAGCGAGCGATAAGGTCGTTGTACTGCGCAACGTTGGCCTGAAGCACGTAGCCGATGCGACGGACGTACGCCATGAGTTCAACAGCGCGGTAACCAGGAGAGGCTTTGAGTTCGTCCTGCCAGACAAGCAAGTGAGGACGGTCGGGTTGACTATCGACAGGGGAAACGTAGGCGTTCGGGACATCTTCGATCGACACGTGCACATTCTCGCACGCATGTGCACCGAGCTAAAGTAGCCAACTTCACCCGACTTGCGGTCGTCGGCTCATCTAGCCATTCAAAGAAGCGGAGTGGTTCGGATTTTGTATCGAATGGGTCATCTACTTCACCAGCCTGCCGCAGCCGCTGACCACAATGTCTGACCTCTCCGGTAAGATGCCCGCCGTGATGGACCTCCCCCTTTTCGCTATCATTAGCACCCCGGAACCTCTCAAGTGGACGGAGGTGGGCGGGTTCTGGGTCGGCGTCGGGGCTGGCCTGCTCGGGGCTTCCGTGACGGCTGTTGCTTCATGGGTGGCTTACCGCTCGAACCGACCTAAGCGCCTCCTTCGCTGGAAGTCGAAGATCACGCCGGTCACCGATGACAACATGAGAAAGGTCGGGCTTCGCGTCTTCTATAATGAAGAAGAGCTAAAAGGGGCCCTGGTAGCTGAAGTCGACATTATGAACGCCTGTCGCAAAGATTTTGCATCCTCTGACTTCGAAGACGGCAAACCCCTTGAGATTAGAGTTAAGGGCCGAATCCTCAATATACTCAAGACAGAAGTGAAAGGAAGCCACGCCCCGCATCCTGCGATCGAGCACACAAACGACAATGACGGCAACGTCATACGCATCTCGCCATGCTTGATCCCGGCAGGTTCCTCACTACACTTCCGCCTTCTCCTAGCGGATGACGCGGGGGCCACCATCATCCAGCATGCTGTCTTCACCGGAAAGAGGATTGTCGGGAAGCTGCCTGAGATCCGACTCGTAAGTCCGTTGCGCGATGTAGTCGTGAAATCGGACAACAAAGAAATCGCCGGGCTAACGCAGCGGTAATTCCGATGGTCATTTGGTCCTCCTCTCGTTACCTCGAAAAGTGCCGTCAGTCGTAACCCTGACCTGGCACCTGGCGGCGGTCTTGATCGCGCCGTCGAGGTCAGCGTGGATAGGCGCGGCTGCCCGAACGGGCACCACGCCGAACGCTGCCAGAAGGGATTACACATGACCGACACAACGCCCGGCCTCCGCACGATCGAGGTCGCTGACGACGTGTACGACGTGCTCAAGCGTACCGCCGACAGCCGAGACACCGACATCAACGGCGCGCTGCGCTACCTGATCGAGGTTCCGACGCCTCGGCCTGCCGGCGAGGACGACGACGAAGACTGAACCACTCGTACGACAGGTGCCGCCGAGGTCGGGCTGACCCGACTCGGCGGCACCTGTCCGCACTCAGGCCCTTTGCCCGGAAGAGGTGCCGCCTACCGCGTACGCGGCGGCAAGTAGTCGTTGCGCGGTGCGTTGAGTGATGCCGAGCTGCTGAGCGAGCGCGACGCCGAGGCCGCGCCGGTCGCGTCCGGTGCGGTCGGCCGCGGTGAGGAGAGCGATGGCGGTGGGAAGCCGGGGGTCGTCGGCGTACGGGTGTGGTTTGCGGGCACCGGTGGTGCCGGGGGTGCGGCCGGTGGACTGTCGGCCCGTGCGGGCGTCGGCGACGGCCCATACGGTACGCCGGAACCACAGACGACGCACCCGCCCGTCCGGCAGCATCTCGACTCGGTCGGGGTGGTTGTACAGGGTGTCGGGCAGGTTGCGGTACGAGCCGTAGCCGAGGACTCGCGCCGCCGCGCCCGAGCCGATGAGGTCGTCGGAGTCGCCGCGGCGGTCGACCCTCGTCAGCTCGGCGCGCTTCGCCGCCTGGTGCGCGGCGTGGAATGCCTCGATGTCGTCGAGCCAGAACCACTCCCGCCCTTCGTGCGGGAAGCCTTCGGGGAAGTTGAACCGGGCGCGGTGGCGGTGCCAGTGGTTGACCGTGGAGTACGCCGCGCCGGTGTGCGCGGCGACTCCGGCCCGGTCGAGGGCGGGCCGTCTGTCGATCACGAGTCGTGCCACGCCCCCATCCTCCCTGCAGTGGTGCTCGCTGCCGGTGCCGTGCCTTCGAGGCGGGTACGGCTCGCCGTAGGATCGGCGGCACGCCCCGGCCCGGGTATAGGCGGCCGTGTGTCCGCAGGCGGCCCGGAGTGGGCGAGGTGGCCGGTCGGGGTTGCACGCACCCTCGGGTGTGCCCGCCGGCCACCGACCCACCTCGTTACGACGGCGGACGCAGCACCCGCCACGCTGTCTGCGCCATCAGGTGTATTGGTAGTGCGGCGAGTTTCGCCTGGGTGGCGGGTTTGATCGCGTCATAGACGGTCAGGATCGCGGCGGCGGTGGTCGCGTCCACCACCACCCCGTCGATCTTGCGGAAGTTGCCGCCCTTCGCCTCCCGCAACAGCTCGATAATGCGGGGGTCGCCAGCGGTCGCGTCGTCGGGAAGCGCCTCGATCTCGGCCAGCGACTCGCAGTCCGGGCAGATGACGAGGTGCGGGTCCTCGGTGACGAGGCTCAACGGCACGTCGGCGGCGCCGCACACCGGCCCCATCCGGCGGCGGGCCTTCGCGTGGGTGAGGGCAGGCCATCCGTGCCGCCCCGTGGTGTCGGTCATGGTGCCTCCCCCGTCGGGTGAGTCCAGATGCCGAGGGGGTGACCCGGCGCGATCCGGCCTCGGCCGGGGGCGAGGGTGTCGAACACCTCGGAGTACCGCTCATAAAGCTGGCCCCGGGTCCGCATGAGGTGCTTGCCTCGGGTGAGCTTCGCGGGCAGGGCCTCGACCACCCGGCCGATCAGCCCATACAGGTCCCGGGCCTCGATGAAGTCGGCGCATTCGTTGCAGGCCGACCAGCCTTCGCCCCACGCCTGGGTGAAGGCGTGCTCGGTGTCGGTGCGGCGTACCCGTGCCGCGTGGTGTCGAGTCTGGTAGTCGCCTACGGCGATGACCTGTGCGGTGACTCGGCGGGCGTCGGTGATCTGGTTGGCGCACCGGTAGATCCAGGCGGCGTCGGGTGCGGAGCAGAAGTCGCACTCGATGATCGGGTCGGGGATCTCGGTGATGGGTGCGGCCTCGGGCCGGTGGTCGCTGCGTTGGCCACGCTGCTCGGCCGCGTGCAGGTACTCCACGATCATGCCCAGGTTGTTGTAGCGGATGTTGAGGGCTCGGCGGCAGCGGCGGCAGTAGAGCGACTCCGGGACCGGCGCCGTGCTCACGTCGAGCGCTGCCGCCTCGGGGAGTCGGACGGATTCCTCGGGGTGCGGGGAGTGCGGTGGCATTACTGGTCGCCTCCGTCCTGGTGGCGGTTGAGCTTCGGCCGAGTGGGCTTAGCGGGGCCGAGGATCAGGCCGAGACGCAGAGTCGCGAGGTCGACCAGCCGCCGCAGCAGGCTCGCGGTTCCGGCGCTGAGGTCGGCGTCGTAGTCGTGGGCGATGCGGCAGGCGTCGCGTACCGCCTCGGCCGCTGTGGTGAGCGCGGCCTCCAGGGCGGCGCGATCGTCGTCCCGGGTGGCTCGCCTGACGTTCTCGGCCGGGTAGGTGCGCTCGTCGCCGGTGGGGAATCGGAGGGTGTAGCTGCGAGCGTAGGTGGTGTGCGGGGTGGAATAGCGGACATCGGTGACGGTGCCGAGGCGGTACTCGACCGGGTCGGTCGGCGTGATCACCCGCGCGGTGTCGCCGTACTCCATGGATCGGTACATCACAACTCCGTTCAAAGGGGTGAGGGCTAGCTGGTGGGGTGGTCGAGTTCGCCGCCGGTGGCCGGGTGGGGTGGGAGGGCGGGGAGGATGCCGGTGAGGGTGCCGCCGGTCTGCTCGTCGGTGATGGCGGCGCAGGCGATGAGGGCGGCGCAGGCGGCGAGGGCCTGGGCCGGGGTGTACCGCACGCGGACGGCGCGGGTGCCGTCGAGGGTGGTGGCGCGGACCTCGACGCGGCCTCGCTGCCAGGTGGCCACGGGAAGCTCGGCGTCCGGTACGGCGGTCATCGTCCCGCGCAGTGCCTCCCGCAGCGCGGCGCGCAGGTGCTCGCGGCGGCGAGCGGCGATGGCCTCCCATTCCGACGCCTTCTTCGTGTGCGCCGTGTGGTCGTCTCCGGCGCAGGAGGCCGCGCGGGCGTGGAATCGTTCGGCGTTGCCGGTCGCCTGGGCGAACTCGGCAGCGAGGTCGAACAGTCGTTCTGGATTCATGCGGATACTCCGTAGTGAGTCAGAGGGGGCGTCGCCCGATGTGCCGCGCGGTCACGGTCCGACCCGGAACCGCGCGGCACATCGGACGACGGTCAGGAACGGGCGACCGGCGGGCCGGCGGCACCGTCCGGGGCGGCCGGCTGAGCGGCGGCTCCGGGCAGGGCGAACGGCGGGGCGGCCTTCACGTGCGGCAGGCCGGGGTCGAGCTTTTGCCCGATGCGGTCGAGCACGATCGCCCCGTTGGCGGTCAGGTGCGCTCCCACGGCGAGGGCCTGCGCGCCGGTGAGCAGCACGACGAGGCGGCGGGCCGAGGTGTCGTGCACATGTAGCTCGACGTGGCCGTTGGTCAGCGGCCGGACCGGCATGAACCGCTCGACCTGCGCCGCGCCGGGCAACCCCGCGCGGATCGCCTCGACCAGTTCCCGCCACCGCTCGTCGACGAGTGCGTCGAATCGGGCGGCGCGTTCGGTCAGGGTGGCGTGTTCGTCGTGGCTGGTGGAGTGTCCGGCCAACGCGCGAGCGACCTCCGCCCGCGCAAACTGGGCACACACCTCGTTAGCCAGCGCGATCACGGCCGAGTCGGTGGGCACCGAGGCCGGCGGTGGCGCAACGACCGGCTCGGTACGGACTTTCGCCGTGCCGGTGGCGCAGTGCGCCCCTGTGGCGGGGCCGGGCTTGTTCCTCTTCTTCTTGCGCCATGGCCAGCGCATCTCAGACCGCCAGCAGCTCGAACGCGCGGGCCTTGAGGTCCGCTCCGGCACCGGTCAGCGCCCGGCTCGCCCGAACAAGGTTGGTCTTGGCCGGGGCGAAGTGGTCCACGTACTCGGTGATGGCCTGGTAGCCGGCCCACCGGGTGCCCTTGATCGCCTTCTGCGTGTCCGCGTCCCGGATGAGATAGCGCAGCGTCGCGGTGCGCTGCTTCGCGTTGTTGCGCGCCGTGTCGGAGGCGTCGTCGGCGAGGGGCCACAACTGCGCGACGATCTTCTCGAACTCGCCCATCGTCAACGACTCGTTGATCATCTTCTCGGCTTCGGCCTCGAACGCGTCGAACGCCTTCCACATCAGGCCGAGGGCCTGCCGCGCCTCGGCGATCTTGCTGGTCACGTTCGAGGTGTGCCGGAACGTGTACGAGCTACGCGACCGCTGATAGGCGAGGGCCTGGGTGTTCGCGCACACGATCCGCACCGGCGTCGCGTCGAGACGCAACGAGGCGGTGCCGTCGTGAGAGGTGGTGGCCGCGAGGTACAGGTCCATGTCGTCCACCCCGGCAATACGCATCGCCGTCGGCAGCTTCATGGTCACGAACACCGACCGGCCCTTCCGCATCGAGCCGGCGGTCTCGAAGTGCGCGCCGGACGCGTCGACCAGGAGGTTGAGCGTCTCGGCGACCTGCTCGTTCTGCACCACCGAGTAGTCCTCGCCGACCACCCCGAGGTACTCGGTCTCACCGGTGGCCGGGTTGGTGCGCACGGTCATGTACTTGTCGGGGCAGTCGACCTTCGTCACCCCACGCTCGGTGACCTCGATGCCCTGAAGGGCGATCTTGCGAACCTCCCAACCGCCGAGCCACGCCTTACTCATGACCTCCTGCGCGGTCATGCAGGCATCGGTGACGGTGCCGAGCTGATGCCAGGCGGTCAGCCGCGCGGAGGCGAAGGCCGTCTGGCCGTTGGCGAGAGTTTCGAGTTCGTGTGCCACGGTGGCACCCCTTTCAGCTTGTGTTTTGGCGGGCGGCGGGCCGGGGGTTGCAACCCCGGCCGCGCCGTCACTAACAATGTTTCCTGCCTCTATGCGCCGATCAAGACGATCGGTTCGAGTCGATGGAGGTTTCTGCGGCGAATCTGACGCCCGCCGCCGGGCGTGGCCTACCGGGTGTCGGTGGCCGGGCGTAGCCGCCCGTCCGGCCCGTACACGTAGGTGTGCACGGTTTTGAACGGGGCCGGTAGGTACACGGTGAACCCGTGTTCGGGGATGAACCGTGTCTGGTAGGTACGGGTGATGCCCAACAGGTACCGGTCGGGTTTGTCGCCGTGCGATCCCGGCGGGATGATGCCCGCCCCCGGACGGTCGGCACGGGCGCGGCGGTGCCGCCCGAGCGCGATGTGTGGGCAGAGCGACAGTCCGGCAATCATGCACTCCGGGTGCCCCGGCGGGTCCGCGTAGCGCATCAACTCGGCGGCCCGGGGTCCGCCGAGAAACGCCACCCAATAGCCCATGGGCTCGCCGCACAGCGAACACCGTCGTTCGACCGCGAGGCGGATCGAGGTGGTGGTGTTGATCGTGGTGAAGTCGACGTGTGACCCGTCGCCGGTCGGGTCGGGGTGGATGTTGACGGGCGGGATGGGTAGGCCGCGCCGCGCGTCGTGGGGACACGCGGCCAGCGAGGGCGGGATGTCGGGCCGGTCAGTGGCCGGGCCGGTGTCCGATGGGCCGGTCACGAGGCACCGGCCGCACGGCCGGGCCGGGCGTCGGTTACGGTGATATGCGGTAGCTGTGACCGCAATACGGTGTGCGCCTGTTCCCATTGCGCCTCGGTCAGGGGCAGGGTGACCGGTTTGAGGTTCGCGGCGGTCATCGTCACGGCCATGATGTCGGCCTCGTCCGCCGAGTCGAACACGGCCACCATGTCGCCCCCGGCAACCATGTAGACGCGGGGGTCATCGGCGGGCCGGGGCACCCGGGCGGTACGGCGGTGTTCGGCCAGCCACCGGCCGACCACCTCGTCCGGGCCGCCGGTCAGGGTGCCGGTGTCATAGCCCTCGCCATCGAGCCACCCGAGGTGATCAGCCACGCTCCAATCAGGATGAACGAGCCAGCTTTGCCATACGGCCTGCCACATGGTCAGGCGTGGCGCATTGCCGATCGGGTCCGCCGGTTGTGAGCCGTTCTGACCGGGCACCGGGCATAGCGGGGTGCCGTCGTGGTGGGACGCGGCCGGACGCGGGGTGAATCCGTCGAGGGGCCAGTCACGCGGCGGTACTGGCCGGGCCGGTTCCCCGCATTCGGGGCAGCGCAGCGACCCCGGCGCGAACGTCGGGCCGTGGGCGGCGTGGTCGGGGTCGGGGTGGCCGTGGGGGGGGTGGTCATGGTCCGTTCCTTCCGTGCGCTTGTGGGTGGGCGTGCGGGGGCCGGGGCCGGGCATGGTGCCCGGCCCCGGCGGGGCGGTAGGTCAGGCCGCCACCGGCGCGGCGGCGGCCTCGTCGGTGCCGGCCTCGTCGTCGGCGGTGGTGTCGTTGGTCTGCGGCGGGGCCATGAACGCGCGGACCTCGGCGGTCGGGGCGGGCGGGTTGTCCGCGAGGGCGTAGGTTTCCGGGGCCTCACGGGTCAGGATCAGCGCACCGGCCCCGGCGAGCTTGGACATGGCGTTGCGGACCGCGCCGGGGCTCCGTCCGCCGATCTCACGGGCGACGGTGCCGGGGGTCACGTCGTGGCCGGTGCCGAGGTCGCGCATGAACGCCTCGACCCGGTTGCGCAACTCGTTCTTAGCCAGCTTCACCGACCCGTCGCTGTTGATCTCGCCGGTCGTGCGGCCGGTGCCGTTGGCGCGTCGGGCCGAGGGGCGGCGGATCTTGCGGGTGTGACCGCACGTCGGGCACGTGGTGTGAGTCGGGGCGTTGGCTGGGTCGACGGTGGCGAGGTCACCGTCCCCGATGACCCACAGCTCGTCACCGTCATCGGTGACCGGCAGGCGACGGGCGGCCCCGGCAACCTCCATCGCGGCGAGGATCGTGTCGCCCATCGCGACCGACAGACCGCTCTCGTTGATCGCGTTGTCGGCGGTGATGCCGTCCGGGTGCCCACCCAACACACCGGCCATGATCAACACCTTGAGGTCAGGCTGACGCGGGGCGACCGGCACCCCCGACACCGGCGCACCGGACACGGGGGCCTCCGGTAGCGCGGACTCGTCCGCCCCGCCGTTCCCGTTCGCGTCGTCGGCGGGGGTCACCTCGTCGGTGGCGTCCGGGGTCGCGTCGGTGGCGTCGTCGGCGGGGGTCGGCACGTCGGTGGCGTCGGTGGCGGGGTGCCAGATGTCGGCGCTCTTGCGGTTGCCGTTGGTGGGGCCGGGGGTGCGGGTGGCGGTGCCGTCGGCCTCCATCGCGGCGAGGGCCTTGGAGGCGGTGGACTGTCCCACCCCGGCCTCGGCGGCGAGGTCACGGACGGTGATGCCGTCGGGGTGGTTCGCGAGGGTCCGGGCGACGGTGACGGCGGTCGTGGTCGGGGCGGTGTTGGCGTTGGTAGACATGGCGAATCAACCTCCGTGCAATAGGGTCGGCAATAGCGATTCCGCGCGCGGGGTGCGCATTGTTTGCGGTTTCGCCGGGGCGGTTTTTGTTGCCCACGTCCATGGACCCTCTGCACGCGATGATTGTCAACCCCGTTGCGCAAGACTCTTTACGGGGACCATCCCCGCGCCGCTTCCGTTCTCGATTCAGGAACCGCTACCGCTGCCCGAAATGCCATTTGACGGCCCCGTGTTCGACGCTGCGCCACGTTCGGCGCGGCTCCCTATGCCGGACAGGGCGGGCGGTGCAGGGGCCGCTCACACCGTCTTACGGGGTAGTGGTTTTCGGTTCGAAACGACTACGCCGCGCGCCCGGCGGACCGGACGCGCGGCGGTCACGGCATACCCATAGATACCTTCTTGGAATGTGCGAATAATCACTTCATGAATCTACAGGGCCACACCCTTTCCGCGCGTGAAAGAAACCGGGTCAACGGCATTGTTCTCGGTGGCGGGATAGCCTTCGTGGATCTCGTAGTGCAAATGTGGACCGGACGAGTTCCCAGAACTGCCGACGTGGCCAATAGGCTGCCCCGCTATCACCGTCTGCCCTATCCGCACCATCGGCTGTCGCACCATGTGGCAGTACCGCGAAACGACGTCCCCCGCGTGGCGGATCTCCGCATACCAGCCACACCCGCCGAGCCCCGGGTAGCCGTCACCGTCGCACGGCATCGGCCCGCCGGTGGGTTCCCATGAGTCGCCCCCGACGTTGCACCGCACGCGCACCACCGCGCCCCCGGACGCGGCACGGATGACGGTGCCCTTCCCGGCCATGATGTCAACGCCGTCATGTCCGGGCCGGTCGCCGGTACGGAACCCGGAACCGGCCGTGCCCGCCACCGGGCGGGTCCACCCGGAGGCACTGATCGGCGCACCGTCGCACATGGGCAGCGGCCCGCCGGTGTAGGCCGTCACGATCTCGGTTGCTCGTGTCTCGTGTTTGGCGTAGGCGTCCGGGTACGCCGACCGTTGCACCTTCTGTGCCGCGTCGGTGAGCGGTAGCCGTTCCCACCCCGGCACGGCGAGGAGACGCTCGTAGAATGTCGCGGCGGCGTACTCGGGGTTCTTGATCTGTTCCGGGGTGCCCCATCCTTGCGACGGTCGCTGTTGGAACAACCCCAATGAGTCATGATCGTTATATGGGCCGAGGTGCCCGTGGTTGATCAACGAGGATTCCTGGGGGGCGGTCGCCACGGCGATCACCCGCCCGCGCACGGGTACCCGCATCCGCTCACCCACGGTCACGATCACCGAGGCGTTCCGGGCCTGTTCCGCCGACAACCCCGCCGGAGTCGCGCCCGGTGCGGTGACCGCCCCGACGCAACTACCCCCACCGCCACCGAACACGGACGAGACGACACCGGCGGTAGCCGAGGTGAGCAGCAGCAGTGCTACGGCTGCCCCGGTCGCGACCCACAGGGCTACCCGTCCCATGCCGCACCGCCCGGTGTGGGTAGGTCGGCCAGACGTACCCGGTCGGGGTGCCCCACGATGCGCCAGACCGGCCCCGCCGGGCCGCCGGACGCGGCGGCGTGGTCGGCGGTAGCGGTGGCCACGGTCACCCCGTCCGGCACCCCGGACCGGCGCAGGTGGGCGTGCAGGTTGGTCTCACGGGCGGCGGTGGGCAGCCAGAGCAGCACCGGGTACGCGCGTCGGGGCGGTAGTGCGGCGTAGCCCGTCAGCTTGCCCGCCACCCGGGCAAGGGTTTCGGTGCCGAGGTCGGCCTCGACCCAGAACGGCACCGCCCGCCCGTTGTCGGCCCACACGCCGTGTCCGTCCGGGCGGACCAGGTTGCCGCACGCCTCCCGGCAGCGTGCCTCGTTCCACCACCGCACCAACCGCGCCCCGGGGTACGTACGGGCATGAGCCGTGAGCGTGGCGAAGAACCCGTTCACCGTGAGCAGGTGCGCCAGCGTCGGGGACATCGCGAGTCGGGCGGTGGCATCGCGCACAACGGCGGGACGGGGCAATGTCTCGCCTCGTCCGGCCGCGATGAGGGCCGCGCCGACCGGGCCGAGGGTCCACCTCCACGCTTGCGACCCGGGCCGTTGGTAGTGCCGGAACCGGTCGAGGATGTCTCGATCTCGAAGGGTGTTGAGGCGGTTGCGGGCACGACCGACCGAACCGAAGGCGAGGTCGACGAGTTGGTCGGTGGTGAAGGTTCGGTGTTGGTCGAGCAGGTCGAGCAGGAGTCGGTCTCGGGGGGTGAGTCGGCCGAGTTCGGCGGCCACGACGGACGCCGTGAGGCGGGGACTGCCGGTGGCAGATGTGCGGGTGGGAGGGATATCTCTTATCAGTCGGTTCCGGTCCACCGGTCCTCCTCATCCCCGTCCACGTGCGCGTATGACGTGTTCAAGGGGGTGTGTTCACCCGGTGGTTCGTGGTCGTTGCGTTCCTCGTTGGATCGCTCGTTAGACCTCTCGTTAGAACCCTCGCCCTGAACAGCGAAGGTGTTGCGACCCACCAATTCCGTAGCCGCAGCGTCAGCCGACTCAGAAGACTCAGGGGCACCCGAGGTGGTAGCGGCTTCGCTGAGCAGCCGCCGCCGCTGGTTCACCGGCAGGCCGGTGTGCTCGCGGGCCGCGCGGCGCAGCTCGCCGGCACGCCCCGCGACGGCCGGCGGTGGGGGCTCGGTGTCGGCGGTGACCGGTGGCACGACCCGCCCACCGGCGACCGGACGGAGGACAACCTCGTAGCCGCCGAGGCGGATCAGGTCCCCGTCATCGAGATACGGCCGCAGGTGCCGGGCCTGGTCGATCGCATCGCGGGGGGCCAAGGCGAAGTAGACCTTGTTGCGGGCGTTGGCGTCGATCGCCTCCACCATGTCCCCGGACAGTTGACCGAGGTACTGGTGGGCGAGGACGAACGAGGTGCGTAAGCCGCGGGCCTCGGCGAGGGCGTCATCGATGCCGATGGGCAGGTGCAGGAAGTTGTGGCACTCGTCCAACACGATCATCGCGTCCGGGCGGTCATCCTCGGGGATGCGGGCGCGGGCGGTGGTCGCCTGCCACAACCCCGCCAGCAGCAGGGAGCCGACCAGGCGGGTGCCGTCCTCACCGAGCACACCCTTTGGCAGACGGGCCAGAAGGACACCGCCATCGAGGATCTCAGCGAAGGAAAACGTGGTGGCCGGCACCCCAAACAAGCTGTTCGCCATCGGATGCGCCAGGACGAGGCGTAGCCGGGACAGCAGCGGCGCGACGAGGCTGGAGCGCTGCGTGGCGGGCAGCTCGTTGAACCCTTCCCAGAACTCGCCGAGGGTGTTGCCCTCCCACGCGTTCAGCTTGCTGGTGGCAGCGTTGACCCGTTCGGCTCGCCACGTGGAGTCGGACAGCAGCCGCGGTAGCTGGGCGAGCGTGGTGCCTTCGACGTGGGCGAGGGTGAGCAGGCCGTGGTAGCAGATGTCGGCCGTGCGGTGCCCCCACCAGCGTGACCACACCTTCGCCATCACCGCCGTGAGGTTCGCGGCCACGTCGTGCGCGCTGCCGCCGTGCACGGCCGGATCGAGCAGGTTGATCGCCGGGCGCGCGGCCCGTTCGTCCGGGTCGATCAGGACCAGCCGATCACCGCAGTTCTTCGGCAGCCGGGCCAGGAGGTCTCGGATGAGGTCGCCCTTGGCCGGGTCGAACGCGGCCACGCCGCGCCCGGCCTCCACGTCATCCAGGATCATCCGCATCAGCAGCGTCGTCTTACCCGTGCCGGTCGGTCCGAGCGCGTGAACGTGGAACCGGCAGTCGGCCAAGGAGATCCCGACCCGCATCGCGGGGCCAGCGTTGGTGACGCCGATGACTTTGCCGCCCAGGCCCTGCCGGTCCTCGACCGGCACCAGGTTCAGCCGGCGTCCATTGGGACGAGAGGTAGGAGCCACGGCTTTGCGGTTGGTCTTGTTCATGGGGTGCTCCACGCGGTTGGCGGGTCGTCGGCGGTGGGCTCGGCTTGCTCTGCCGGGCGAGGGTGTGTGTCCCGCTCGGTGGCCCGGAAGATGTCGCGGGTCGCGGCCCGGCGGCGTGACGCCGCGCCGGGCAGGCCGTAGGCGGCCGGTTCGGCGGGCAACCCGGCCAGGGCGGCGGCTTCCGCCACGGACACCAGGCTCATCCGGGCCTCGGGCACCCACCGGTCGGCCGCCGCGAGCGCGCCGGAACGGAGCCGGCGGCGGGTGAAGTGGGCCGACAGCAGCCCGAACCCGGAGCTGACATCAGCAGCGGCAGCGCGGGCGGCGGGCTTGGTGGGGCCGGCGGCGACGGTGTGCACGGCGACGAGCAGGTGCGGGGCGTCGGCGTACTTCGCCCGCGCCTGCCGGGCCAACTCGGCGGTGTACGGGTCCGTGGAACGGGTGTGCCGCCTCGGGCTCGACGGGCCGGGGGTAACGATGTCCAGGACGCCGATGATCAGCGCTCGTAGCCCGTCGGCGAGCAGCCCGGCGGCGCGAGCGGTTCCTCGGAGGCGACGGGCGCGGTGGGGGTTGGTCATCGCGCGGCGCAGCGTGCGCATCCGGTGGGCGGGTGCTCGGCCGAGGTGGACTTGCAGGATCGCGCCGCCGGTGCGCCCGGCCGAGGCCAGCCCGCCGTAGACCCCCCGGAGCCGGTCCTCCTCGGGGGCGCTCGCGTCCATGCCTCGGCGGTGGGCCGGGGGTGTGGTGTCTTCGACCAGGGGTAGCCATTCCGGCTGGGTGGGCCAGACCGCCAGAGCAGCTACGGCCCCGGTCGTCGGGACGGCCGGTGGGCGGGTCTGTTCAGCGCGGACCCCGGGCCAGCCGCGTTGCAGCAGCCGCACCACGGCGGTCGGGTTGACCCCCGGTGGCAACCACAGTCCGCAGCGCATCCCGTCCGGGTCGGCGGCGACCTCCCACACGAGCCGGGCCGGGCGCAGCGCCCACCGGCGCGGCGCGGGCAGCACCGTGGCGAGCAGCCGCCACAGGCCGATCGTCGCGGCCGGAGTGGCAGTGACCGGCGGGATGATCTGCAGCCATCGGGCTGCGGCGGCGTGCCGTCGCCAGACGCGCCGCCGCCACAACGCCCACCCGACCCGCACGGCGACGAGCGCCACCAGGGCGGCAAGGAGCAACGGCCATCGCTCTCGGACGAGCGGCCACACGACGTTGGTGGCGTCGTCGCCCCAGGAACCACAGAGCAGCTCGCCCACCACCGAGTCAGGCACACCGCTGTGGCCGGGCATGCACCCGGTGGGGGTCGCAGGAGTTGGCGTCGGGGATGGGGACAACGTGACAACCATCGGGAACTCCGATCGGTGGTGGGAAGGAGGCCGGGTCAGCGGCGGCGCGCGGGGCGACCGGTGACCGGGCCGGTGATGATCAATTCGTGCTCGGTGGGCGAGGCGTGGCTGTGGAAGGCCACCCGCGCTGACCCGGCCGTGAGCAGGGCGTCTCCGCGTTGGCAGGACAGCAGGAACGCCCGTTCGCCGTCGGTGAGTCCGAACGCCTCGGCCACAGCGTCGATCGCTTGCGGTGCCTGCCGGAGCAGCACCTGGGTTGCGGCGTTGGAGACGACGGCGCGGCCGGTCTTGGTGGCGAGCACGTCAGCCGCGTCCTGGGTGACGACGGTCAACCCGGTGCCGTACTTGCGGGCGGACTTGGCGAGGGTCTCCAGGAACACGCCGCCGCGACCGCCGGACAGCAGCTTCCACGCCTCGTCCACCAGCACCATCCGCAACGCATCGGGCCGCTGGCCGGAGCCGGTCGCTCCGCGTACGGTGCGCCAGATGGTGTCCAGGGTGAGCAGCGTCCCGACCGGGTGAAGTTGCTCGGGCAGGTCTTTGATGGCGAAGACCACGAGGTGCCCCTGCGCGGCGGTGGTGGTGGGGCCGTCGAACAGGCCCTTCATGCTGCCGGCGACGTAGGGGTGCAGGCGGGCGGCGACGCGACGCCCGGCGTCGTCGGTGTCCTCCAGGGCCGCCGTCACGTCACCGAGGAGCGGGGCGGGTCGTCTCCAGGTGCGCGGGTCGGTGGTGATGCCCTTGGCCCGATACGCGGCCAGCACCGCCACGTCGAGGGAGCGGGCCTCATCGCCGGGCAGCGGCGCACTGACAGCGGTATCGCCGCTGGCCATCACCGTCACGAGCGTGTGCAGGAACCGCGCCCGATCGTTCAGGGCATCATCGCCGGGCGGCAGATCGAGAGGGTTGATCTTCACACCAGCCGCGCCGAGCCGGATGACCGTGCCGCCGACCGCATCGGCCAGCCGCAGGTACTCGTCTTCAGGGTCGATGACGAACGCCTCCACCCCGAGGCACAGGTTGCGCAACAGGTCGAGCTTGGCCAGGTACGACTTGCCTTCCCCGGAGCGGGCCAGGATGACAGCGTTGTAGTTGGACTGCGCCCACCGGTCCCACACGACCACCCCGGCCGAGTGCAGGTTCAACCCGAACAGCACCCCCATGCCGGTGTCCCCTGCGGTGTCGGGCAGGTCAGGGCTGGTGAACGGAAAGCTCGCGGCGAGGGCGTCAGTGTCGAAGACCCGCTTCATCCCCAACGCGTCGAACGCGAGAGGCAGACCGCTGATCCAGCCCTGCAACTGCCGCCACGTCACCGGCGCGGTGTCCAGCAGCAGCGAAGAAGCCAGAGACCGCACCTCGGCCACCCGCTGCGCGAGGTCGTCGGGGCTGGCGCCGTGGACGGTCAGATAGAGGCCGAGGCGGAACAGCCGGGCCTCGCCTCGGGCCACCCGCGTGGCCAGCTCGGCGGCGTCGGCCGCAGCGGCGTCAAGGTCGGGATCGTCAAGGCGGCCCTTGGCCGCGTCCTGGCGTCGGGAGGACTCGAACCGGCCGCGCTGCTTACGTAGCCGCTCGGAGGCCACCGCCGGCGGGACCGGCTCGATGTGGAAGGCGGCGTCGACCAGGCCCGGATAGGACAGGATCGGCTCCGCCCACCCCGGCCCGACCTCAGCCGGGTAGCCGACAACGGCCAGGGTGGCGCTGTAGCCGTCCCCGACCCGCACGTATCGGCTATCAACTTCGACGGCGTCCGGAGAGCCGGGCAGGACCGTGGCCGGCTCGGGCAGGGCGGGCCGCCGGTGCGGCAGCAGATTGGAGAACAGGCTCACTGTTCATCACTTCCGTCAGGTATGGCGTAGGGCGTGAGAGCTGCGCCTGTGGGGTGGAGGCTGGCCGCGAGCCGCACCGTGGCCTCCGGCCCGTCGAGGACCCGGGCGGGGACCTCGCAGCCGGCGAAGGCACGCACCGCCTCGGCCGCGTGGTGCGCGGTGTGGTGCGCGGCGCGCCGGCTCCGCACGGCCACGGTGACCTGCCGGTGCAGCAGCTCCCGCTGCCCGGCCAGGTCATCGAGGAACGCGGCGTGCGCGTGGGCTGCCTCTTCCAACGCGGGGTGCGGCAGCCCGGGGGCGGCGGCGAGGAACCGGTCGGCGAGGTAGGTCAGGTCGACCCGCTGTGCCCGCACGACGATCTGCGCCGGGCCGTCGAGGCTGTGTAGCCACCGGGCGAACCCGGCCACCAGGCCGTTCTGCTCCCCCGGTGTGCGCAGGCCGAAGGCCACCGTCGAGGCGGCGACCAGGCCGGTGGTGCCATCCGCTCCGAGGTCGATCAGGCCGTCGCCGGTGATGCCCTTCGCGGGCAGCCGCAGCGGTGCGGGCAGCGGTAGCCGGTCACCCGGCCCGGCGGTGGTCTGTACCCACGCCGGGGCCGGGACGACCGGCCTGTCGGCCGGGACGAGCTGGCGCGGACTGCGGCGGTGCCGCAGCGCGGCGAGGACCCAGGCGTCGAGGCTGATCCCGTCCCGGCGGCCGACCGCGAGCAGGAACGCTCCAGCGGCGGGCGGCATCGCCCCCGCGAGGAACACCAGCGGATGCACCACCGTGGCCACCGCCGTCCACGCCGCGTAGAGCAGCAGGCCCGTGACGGCCAGGATCACCAACTGCCGTCCGGAGAGGTTGAACGCGATCCTGTCCGGCCGCTCGATGTCTGCGGGAACCCGCGCCCGCATCGGAGCCTCGTCGCTGTGACGGCTCATCGCTGATCACCCCTCCGTGTGGATGGCGAGCGCCGCACCGGACCGGACGACCGGGACGGCAGTGGGGACGGGGACGGCCCGGGACGGACGGCGGACGGACCCGCCGACGTCACACCGCCCGACGGGGATGGGGACGGGCGTGGTGGGGCTGCCGACCGCTGACCATCCGGGGACGGCGGGACAGGCGGGGCCGGTGGACGGGACTGGGGCGTGCTGGGCGTGGCTGCCCGCCGGACGGCGGACGGGGAGCCCGGGTTGGCAGCAGGTCGCCCGCTCGGGGTGGCGCGTCGCGCCGCCGTGGGCCGTGTCCCGGGGGTCGAGGTTCGTCGTGGCCCGCCGACCGCCGGTGGTGTGGTCTGGGCTGCGGAGAACACCGGCGTGACCGGGGCAGGGGGCCGGCGCGGCGCGCTCTGCGGCGCTGCTGCGGCCGAGAACCTCACCGCCGGTGCCGCACCGCTGGGTGCTGGTGTCGGTGCCGGGGTCGTGGCGGCGCTGAAGGTGACTCGGGCCGGTGGGGTGGCCGGGGACGGCGGACTCGGGTGGGGCGGGGCCGGGTGGGAGAACTGCGCGGCCGGGGCACCGCCGGACGGTGTTGGCGTCGGGGTGGACGGGGTCGCCGGGTGGCTGAAGGTGGGGGCGGTGTTCGTCCCGGAGGGCGCGGGCAGCGGCGTGTGGGTGACGGGGGCGTGGCTGAAGGCCACTGGTCCCGGCGGAGGCGGCGGGACGGGAGTCGGCCCCAGACGGGGCGGGCGCGGTGGACGGGGCGGACGGGGTCCACCCGGTGACGGACGGGGGCCGGGTGGACGAGGGGCCGTCCGTCCGCCGGTCCGGGACGGGCTCGCGCCGCCGAGGATGCCGGCCGCCGCACCGAGCGTTTTGATCATGATGAAGGCGTGGAGGAGTTGCCCGAGCAGTCCTCGGCCGTTGCGCTGTCCGAGTGGGCCGAGGACGAACTGTCGCATCCAGCCCGGCAGTTTGATCAGCAGCCACAGCATCGTCAGGCAGACCACGACGCCGAGGAGCCCTTGTCCGGTCGCGGGCACGCCCAGCACGGTCGGTCCGGCGGGGGTGAGGAACACCTTGACGCTGGCCATGACGACGGTGGCCTGGCCGAGTTGCAGGCCGAGGCAGGCCAGCGTGCAGCGCCACCACAGGTGGGCCACGCCCTCGGTGAGCGGGCTGGCGTGGCAGATCAACGCTGCCGGGGCGACCCCGAGCAGGATGACCAGCGCCGCCAGGCGTAGGACGAAGGTGAACTCCAGGACGAGGCACATCACGATCACGGCGATGGCCAGCAACGCCATCAGGAACCCGCCGCCTCGCAGGGCGTCGTCCACGACCTGCCGGATCGCGGTCGCGGCGGTCGGGCCGTCGATCGTGTTACCCGCGATGGCCACCGTGAGCGCGTTGGTCAGCTCGATGGCCTTCTGACCGATGATCAGGCTGCAATTGGCCAGGACCACGCCCACAGCGATGCGGGGTAGCACCTGCTTGAGGCCGTAGGAGGTTTGCAGGGTTTCCCGGGCGGTGACCAGGAACCCTCCGGCGACGATGAACAGCACGGTGATGCCGTTGGCGACGACCAGGCTGGTCGTCCAGATCGCCTTGACGTGCTCGTTGGTGGTGAGGTCGGGGGTGGACAGCCACGACGCGCCGAGGGCTTCCATCACCGGCTGGAGAGCCTGCTCAGCGGCCCACACGACCAGGTCCACCACGGCCTTGCGGATCTGACCGCCGATGTCGTACCAGGCCGGATCATTGCTGACAGAGGGCTGACCGGGAGTCAGGGCCGGATCGGGCGTGGGTGCCGGCACGGAGGGAGACGGTTTCACTCCCGGCAAGCGGACGCCAGGGTCAGGCACACCGGGCGTAGGCGGCGGGCCGGGTGCCGTAGCGGGCGGGCCGGGTGCCGGGCTCGGCTCGGCGTGCGCCGGCCCGGCCCAGGTCAGGGCCAGGCCGGTGAGGATCACCGCGCCGAGCAGCAGCAACGACACCGGTCGGACCGGGCGGCGGGATCGCGTGGCGAGGGCAGTCATCACGCCACCCACGTGCCGACAATGGTCACGAACAGCGGCGCGAGCAACGCGAGGGCGTAGCCCATCGCGGCGGACCGCAGCGCGAGCTTGGCCTTCTCGACCTCACCGGGGTCACCGTTGGCAGCCAGGTACCGCAGGCCGCCGACGGTCAGGAACAAGGTGGCGACGGCGACGAGGATGCCGACGAGCCAGGTACGGATGTTGTTGGCGACCTGCTGGATCGACTCAACGGCCAGCACCACCGCAGCAGGCTCGGCCGCCCACGCCACGGTCGGCACAGCAACGAACGCTGCCGTCACCGCAGCGGCGTTAAGGAATAGCAGCGCGGCGCGGACAGTCCGAGGACGATAGCGGAGCAGGCGGCGGACGGAAGGCCGTCCGCGCCTGCCGGCCCCGAGGCGGCGGTCCGCCGCCTCGGGGCATGGGAAGGGGTGAGGAGTCATGGGGTTGGGCACCTCCGGTTCGCACGCCGACGCAGCCCGCAACGGGGCGTAGGTGCGCGAGTGGGTAGCGAAGGCGGGACCGGACGATGCGGGGTGACCTGTGGTGCCGACCGACGCGGCCGTCCTCCTCACCAGAGATGGCGGGTGGGCCAGGGACCGTGCGAGGTGTCAGCGCCGTCAACGGGTCCGGTCGGAACAGGTCACCTGCGCGGAAGAGTCCCGCACTAAGGGATTACAAATCCGAGCCCCGGATTGGAAACCCGCAGCTCAGACAACCTACCTACGGACGCTTCCGGGCGGTGGACGCGTCGAGGACCACCGTCGCCGTGGCCTCGTTGATGACGTCGGCGTAGGGATCGGACAGCGCGCCGGACTCGATCGCGGCCTTCAACCGGGCGACGGCAGCCGTACGGCGCTTGTACAGGTTCCACCGGGGCTGGCCGGTGCGTTCGGCGTAGTCGGTGAGGCTGACGTCTTCCAGGTACGTCGCGCCGATCAGCTCCGCCTCCTGGACGGTGATTGCCCCGGCGGCAACCGCGCGGGCCAGGACGAGATCCGGGTGACCGTACGGGGCCGGCGGCACCACCGCGCCCGGGGCGTGGTTCGGAGCCCCGGACAAGGCGGGCTCCAGATCGCGCAGCTCGGCGCGGGCCTTGGAGAACGCGGCGGACAGCAGGTTCCCGACCACACCCGACCTGGTTACGTCGACCGTGGCAAGAGCGCGGAGGAAGTGCTCAACGATGGCGGCCTGCACGTCGCCGGTGAACAGCTTCGCCAACAGGTACGCCTTGAACCGCAGGCCCGGCAGCGCGACGCCGACCGCACCAGCACGCCACGCCGGGTCCTCGGTACGGGCCTGCTGCACGAGCAGCCGCCACGCCGCGTCCCGGGCGGCGTAACCGCAGGACGGATGCATCAGGATCGCCGACAGCTCCGGCAGGGCGATGGCCCGGCGGGGCAGGCCGTGACCGAGGCTGCGGCCGTCCACCGACAGCGGGCTCGGCCCCTGCCCCATCAGCCGGAACCGGTACTCGATGTCGTTGAGCAACGTCTCGCCACGCGGCCCGACAGCCGGGCCGGAGACGGGGGTAGAACGGTCCATGGTGGTGCTCCCTCGTGATGACCGTTGCCGTCCGGCGGAAGTGCCGATCGGCGCTGTGCCACCACGCCACCAGGGCCTTTGAACAGATCATGAACACTGCTGATCTTGTTCAAGGCGGCCCAACGCGTGTTCAACCCCGCTCTCGCCGACCTCCGTCAATGCGCCTCGGCATCGGCTAAGCGAAACCCCGTGTCATGGTGTGCAACGCGTGGTCAGGCTGTTCACGGGCCTCAGCACCAGCCGCAGCCACGTCGAGACGGAGCACCTTGAACACGCGCCAACCACGACGCAGCCATGGCGTCACGTAGGACGGCCGCGAGGGGCTCCCGCCGGTTGCACCGCACCTCCTGGCGATCTTGTTCAAGGCCCGAGGTGGTCAGCCGGGATCGCGTTCAAGCAGAGGACGATCTTGTTCAAGCAGGCGAGGATCTTGTTCAACCTGCTGCCGCTCGCGTGCTGCCGACCATTGATGCCTCGGGTGCTGTCTGACCTGCGTGTTCAACCCGTAGAGGATCTTGTTCAACCGGGCGGCGTCGGGCACTGTGCCACCCTCGGCGAGGAGCGCGGTTTCCAATCCGAGGCACGGATTTGTAATCCCTTAGTGTCAGCGCTCGTCGGCGGACGTGGCCCACACGCCCATGCCGAAGCCCAGCTCCACCACCCCCGGCGACCGGCCGCAGCCGGCACCGGTCGGGTTGCTCCTTCCCCCTACCCACACCTCCCGCACGCCTGATCCGGCAGTGCCGGACTGGCACGGACTGTCCCCGAACCACCTCGCCTACCTCATCCGCCGCTACACCGACGCCGGTGACGTGGTGCTCGACCTCGACGCGCACCCCGCCGCCCTCGCCGCAACCACCTACCTGCACCGGACGCCGGCCCGACTGTTCACCGGTCCCTACGGCCTGCGCATACGGCTCCTACCTCCCGGACGCGCGAGGCGCGGCGTGCCTCACCTGCCCGGATCGGGCGTCACCCTGATCCTGGCGACGCTGCCGCAGACCACCGGGCACCCCGCACCGGACGACCTGACCACCGCGATGAACACCTGGCGGCCTCTACTGCGCCCCGGCGGGTTCCTGCTCGTCGCACTCACCACCGCGCCGCCCCCGCCACGCGGGTTCAGCCACCGCGCCACGGTCATCGCCGCCGCCCGCGCCTCGGGCCTCTTCTACCACCAGCACATCCCCGCTGTCCTCGCCCCGCTGCCCGAGCACGAGCCACGCACCGCCCCGGAACACCGCGACGAAGGCGACGACGGACGGCGTCTGCTCGCCGGCCGGCACCTCCCGACGTTCCGGGACCTGGTCGTGTTCGGCAGCACCGCCACCAGTGAGGAGAACGCCCGTGTTTAAGCTTCGTCCGCCGCTGCGCACCGCTGGTCTTCACGACGGGGAACCGCCATACCCCGACGGGTCCGACCTAGCGGCCCTGCTCGCTGACGGCTACCTCGGTGCGGTCTGGCTCACCGGTCAAACCGCGTCGCGTGACCTGCGGCGCGGCCGGTACACCCCGGACTCGTTGGCGCACCCCGGCAAGATGCTCCCGACGATCCCCCGGTACGCCATCCGCACCTACACCAACCCCGGTGACGTGGTCCTCGACCCCATGGCCGGCATCGGCACCACCGTCATCGAGGCCATGCACCTCGGCCGCCACGGCGTCGGCGTCGAGTACGAAGCCGAATGGGTCACCAAGGCAGCCGACAACATCCGCCACACCCGCCAAGCCGGCGCGCTAGGTCGCGGCGAGATCTACCACGGCGACTCCACCGCCCTACCGTCCCTGCTGCCGGCCAGCCTGCACGGTCAGGTGTCCCTGGTGATCACCTCACCGCCATACGGGTCGTCCACCCACGGCCACGTCCGTACCCCCGGCCCGAGACGCGGCAAGGTCCGCAAGATCAACCACAAGTACGGCGGCGCGGACAACCTCGCCTACCGCAGCCACGGCCAACTCGCCGACGGGTTCACCACCATCCTCGCCGGCTGCCGGACGTTGCTGCGTCCCGGTGGGCACGTCGTCGTCACCGCCCGGCCCTACCGCCGCCACGGCGAACTCATCGACATCCCTGGGATGGTCGTCGCCGCCGGCATCAACGCCGGACTCGAACTGGTCGAGGAGTGCATCGCCCTCATCTGCGGCGTCCGCGACAGCGTGATCATTCCCCGCGCCTCGTTCTTCCAGCAGAAGAACACCCGAGACGCCATCGCCATCGGCGACCCGCAATGGCTCGTCCAACACGAAGACGTGGCGGTCCTCCGCGCCCCACTGAACTCCGCCCCACACGACGCCGAGAGCCGGTCAGGGCGCACCACGGCGGACGCTGACCGGCTTGATGACTCCACCCCGCACCGCGTGGATCGACGTGCACAGGCGATGTCCCCCGGATACCCCAATCCCGGCGGCAGCGCCATCGATCCCCGGTCCCATCCGGACCGGAACGGTGAAAGGACACCCGATCCGTGCCCGCCCAATCCGCACCCCACGCCAGGGGACGTACGGCCCGACCCCACCGCCCACCGGCGGTCCGGCGACCCTCACAGGCCACGCCCACAATTCGGTTCACCTACTGCTTCGGGCCGGCAGTGAGCACCCCGGCTCCCGCCGAGTGGCGACCCGACCCTCTCCTGACCATCGATGACGTCGCGGCCTGGTTGGGCAAGCCGAAGAACACCCTCTACGCCTGGCACAGCCGAGGCAAGGGACCACGCGCCATCCGCGTCGGCAACACCCTGCGCTACCGGCGCAGCGAGGTCGAACACTGGCTCGACGCCCACACCGACCCGGAGCGCTGAGTCATGGCTCGACCTCCACTACCCATCGGGACCTGGGGCAACATTCGCACCGAGAAACTCGGCCCCAACCGGTACCGCGCCCGAGCCCGATTCCGCGACTACGACGGCAGCACCCGCGACGTCGAGGCCACCGACACCACCGGCCCAGCCGCCATCCGAGCGCTCAAGGTCAAACTTCGTGACCGTGCCGCTCCCAACGACGACGAGATCACCCGGGAGACCCACATCAGCAGACTCGCCAGCCTTTGGCTCGACGAGATCACCGCAGAGGAGCGTCTCGCGCCGCAAACCATCAGCCAGTACGAAGTCAGCGTGCGCGTCTCGGTTGTGCCAGCCCTGGGCAACCTTCGTATCCGGGAGGCCACCGTCGGCCGCATCGACAAGTTCCTACGCAAGATCGCCGACGACCGCCCGACCGCCGCCAGGCTCGCGAAGGTCGTCCTCACACAGATGCTCGCCCTGGCCGTACGTCATGGCGCACTAACGACCAACCCCGTCCGCGACACCGGCCGACTACGCAACCCGCGCCGCACGGTCGTCGCCCTGAAGACGGAGCAACTGGAGGGCGTCCGTGCGGCGATCCAACGATGGCAGCAGTCCACCCCCGGTAAACCCGGGCCTCGGCACACCGGCGAGCTGGGCGACATCGTCGACCTCATGCTCGCCACCGGCGCCCGCATCGGCGAGATCCTGGCAACACGCTGGGAAGACCTCGACCTCGCCGCCGAACGCCCGACACTGACCATCTGCGGCACGATCGTCTATCTCAAGGGCAAAGGCTTCTTCCGGCAGGACTGGACGAAATCCGACGCCGGCTTCCGGACCGTGGTCCTTCCTCGCTTCGCAGTCGGGATGCTGATGGCCAGACAGCTCAACGCCGCCGACAACCCCCACGATGCGATCTTCGCCTCCCGACGCGGCACCTGGCTGTCTCCACAGAACGTCCGCCGCCAGTGGCGTCAAGCCCGCGCCGACACCGGCCTCGAATGGGTCACGCCACACACCTTCCGCAAGACCGTCGCCACCCTGATCGACAAGGAGTCTGACGCCAAGCACGCCGCAGCCCAGCTCGGGCACGCCACCGAACAGGTCACCAACAGGCACTACATCGTCAAGCCCGCCCTCGCCCCAGACAGCTCCGACATTCTCGAACAACTCGGCGCTGGCCAGGCCACGACCAGGCACGAGCGTCACCCCCATAGCCCACACCGGACCGGATAGACAAACAGGGAACCGTCCCTGACATGCCGCAGCACGGACCCGTCAGAACCCGATCACCAACCAGCATTGCCGAGGGTTTTCACGGACGATTCAAAGTCGCATAGATCATCATGCCCAGGGGGCTCGGCGACGCGGTGCGAGCGGGACGCCAGAACGAGTTCGAGTTACTTCGGGCATCCCACACCACCGAGGCCGCGATCTGCGCTTCCGCAGATCGCGGCCTCGGTTGCCGACTGAGACTGTTCAGCAGCGGCCGACGCCAACCTGGGATTCCACGAGCGAGGAGTGCACGTACGCCTTGTACACGCCCACGCTGGGCACGTCGACCTTGAACCAGCGGTTGGAGGCGTAGTCGGAGTCCGGCGGGTATACCCACTGCGTGTCGACCCAGCAGACCATCGTGACGGCGGTGTTGTTGTTGACGTAGCGGACCTTGTACTGGTCGCCGAGGTAGGCGGCGCTGCGCAGCCAGGCACCACCGGAGTTGGAGCCGATGTAGGGGCCGGCGGCGAGCGCGGGTCCGGCGCCGAGGGTGTTCACCGTGACCATCGCAGCGATGACTGCCGCTGCTCCGGTGAGGCGACGCAGCACGGTGCGTTTGCCGGTCTTACCGATGCTGTGGGAGTACATGTTGGGTCCTTTCCTTGAGGAGAGGCGGTAGCGAATCGACGACAGGCTCGGTGTCCTTCCGGCCCGTCGGTCACCTCAGATTGCCAGGTCAGCAAGGCGTTGCAGGGTGCGGAGCCCGAGGTTGGACAAAGTTAGACGGCTCACCGCACGAACATGGACAGTCACCCATCTGTAACCTGGCTCCACAGTGTGTGAACGGCCGACAACTGTTTCAGGAGCCGCCGTGCAGTCGCAGCACCCCGCCCCACCCTTTCCAGACATCACGACGCGGAAGGCGTTCGCCGAGGCGCTGCAAGCGCTCAACACAGCGGCATGGTCCTATCGCCTCCTAATGGACAAGTGCCGCGCCGAAGGCGCCGGAGTCGACCATCGGACCATCGGCACCTGGTTTACCGGCAGCAACCTTCCCTCGCCGAAGTTCCACCACGACTTCCGCGTCCTGCTCCACTACCTGGGAGTCGATCACGATGAGGTCGAACGGTGGCTCGCTACCGTCCGGCGGCTGCGCAGGACCCGCAACTCCGGTGACGTCGTGCCATATCGGGGTCTCGACAGTTACGGCGTGCAGGATGCTCCGTACTTCTTCGGCCGCGCCAAGCTCTTGGCGTCCGTACTAGACAATCTCCGCGAAATGCACGAGGCCGGCGGCGGTGCCATGCTGCTGGTCGGCTCTTCCGGAGCGGGCAAGACTTCCCTGCTCGAAGCTGGCGTCCGTCCGGCGATTGCGCAGGGTGCCGTCATTGAGGGCAGCACCACCTGGGCGGTGCTGTCCTTCGCGGCGACGCCCTCACCGTCTGTTCAGCTCGCTGAGTCACTCGCCAAGCACCTTGGCTTGTCTTCCGCAGCGGTCGCCGAGGATCTGCGGGCAGACCCTACTCGTGTCGCCCCTTACCTGGATCGGGTCGCGCTGGATCGACCGGTCCTGATCATCGTCGACCAGGTTGAGCAGGCACTCATTGCTGCGGGAGACGATGCCGACGACGAGCTGGCAGGGTTTCTCGCGGTGCTTCAGGCGGCTACGTCCAGGCCAGGAGGCGGGCTCGTCGTCCTAGGTCTGCGCGCCGACCAGTATGGCGTGGCCCAGGACAATGTGCAGCTCCGGGCGCTGACCGACGGCCGTCAGGTGGCGGTGACCCCGATGGATGAGGACGAGTTGCGCGCGGTCATCGCTGAGCCCGCCCGCAAGAACGGCATCGAGCCGGAGGCAGGCTTCGTGGAATTGGTGCTCAGCGAGGTGTCGAGCCGGCCGGGCCGCGCCGTGCACCGCGCCGCACTGCTGCCGCAGCTATCCCACGCGCTTCGCAAGACGTGGCTGGCTGGCAACGGCGCTAACATGACGGTGCATCACTATCGTCAGGTCGGTGGCCTGGACCGTGCGGTCACTGACACTGCCGAGGCGGTCTTCGGTGAGCTGAGCCCTATCCAGCGATCGATCGCCCGCAAGCTCTTCTTCCACTTGGTGCTGGTGCAGCCCACTGCGGCCGACAGCCGTCGGCAGGCGTTTCTCAGCGAACTGTCCGACGAGGGCCAAGACGCCGAGCTGTACGAGGTCCTCTACCGCTTCGCCCATCAGGGCCTGCTCACGGTGGATGCCGAGACCGTCGAGATCACGCACGAGTCTCTGATCTTTACCTGGCCGCGGTTGCGCGAGTGGCTCGATGCGGACCGGGCTGGCCGACTGCTGGCTCAACGGATGGCTGTCGACGCGCAGGAGTGGGAGCGGCACGACCGCGACCAGGACCATCTCTATGAGGGCACTCGTTTGCACACCGCCCGGGAATGGGCAGATCAGCATTCCGACGAGGTGCCGGAGCCGGTCAGAAAGTTCCTCGACGCTGGCGTACGCCGTTCCCGCAGGCGCACCCGCCGGCTCCAGCAGGTCATCGCCATCCTGTCTATCCTACTGACGGCGGTCGGTGCGCTGACGGTGGTCGTCGTCGCGCAGACTAGCGCCGCCACTCGCCAACGTGACGAAGCGGTCTCCCGCATGATTGCCAGCGAGATCACCAACTTGCGCGAGGTCGACGTATCGCTGGCGCGCCAACTGGCACTGGCGGCGTTCCGCATCTCGCCCACCGTGGAGGCCCGCTCCGCACTGATCGAGGCGACCGCTCAGCGCTCGGCCGTCCGGATGCGCGCCCCTGGCGGCGGCATCATGTACGCGGTCGGCATACATCCCAGTGGGCGGATCGCCGCGGCGGCGACAGGGAACACCGTGCGGTTCTGGGACATCACCATGCCCGGCCATCCCCAGATACGCCCCGACTTGCCGAACGCCACATGCGGCAAGGTCTACGCGCTGGCGTTCTCGGCCAACGGGAAGTTGCTCGCTGCCTCCTGCGGAGACGGCAGTATCCACCTGTGGGACACCCGTGACCCGATGGTTCCCGTAGCGCTGCCCACGGTCGCAGGTCTCGGAGCAAAGGTCTACTCCGTGGTCTTCAGCCACGACAGCAGCTTGATGGCCGCCGCCGTTGCCGAGGCGGTAGTGAACGACACCAGCGCCGGCAGCGTACGACTCTGGTCAGTCACCGATGTCGAACTGCGTCCCCTAGGCAAGCCGCTGCACGTCGACGACGACGCACCGGCGAAATCCGTCGCCTTCAACCGAGACAACTCTCGGCTTGCAGTAGGCACCGACGACGGCACCGTACAAGTCTGGGACATCAGCGAACCCGACCACCCCGCCAACCCGGCTCCCGCCCCTGGGCCGACGAAGGCAATCGGCCAGCTGGCGTTCAGCCCGCGAGGCGACACTCTCGCCGCAGGAGGCGCCGACCAGCAGGTGTATCTCTGGTCGACCGCCGGCAACCCGGTACCGAGCGGGCCTCCCATCGGCGGCGCAGCCAGCTGGGTCAACGCGGTGGCGTTCTCGCCGGACGGCGCCACACTCGCAATCGCCAGCTCCGACAGCGACCAAGGTGTGCGGCTACTCGACCTAACCAGTCGCCGGGTCACCGCCACAATGCCGCACCCATCACCGGTCACGTCGGTGAAGTTTGGACCTGATGGCAAAACTGTGATCACCGGAGCGAACGACGGCACGGCACGGATGTGGCCCGTGGCCTCACCCACGCTGGAGGGCATGGACTATACGGTCAGCGCCGCACGCTTCAGCCCCGACGGCACCACATTGGCCATCGGTAGTGCGGACCTACGCTTGCTTGATGTCACCGATCCAGAGCACCCCACCTTGCTTGGACCCGCCACCACCAACCCGGACAAGTTCTCCGGCACTCTCGCATTCGCGGCGAACAACCGGCTGCTCGTCGAAGGGCACGGCAAGTCCGGCACCCTGCAACTCTGGGATGTCAGCGATCGGACTCGCCCAAACCGGATAGGACCCCCGCTGAAGGCACATTCTCGGCAGGTCGAGACGGTAGCCTTCAGTCCGGACAGTTCGGTGCTCGCCACCGGCAGTCGCGACGGGGCGGTACATCTGTGGAATATTAGAAACCCCTATTCCCCAGCCCGACTATCGACACCTGGAACCTTTAACGGATATGTCAACCAAGTGACCTTCAGCCCGAATGGTAAATTTCTCGTGGCGGGAAGCGTCGATAAAACCGTTCGACTCTGGGACGTTCGTGACCCCCGGCTTCCCACCCCGGCCGGCACCCTCACCCCCAGTAATCACTACGTCTTCGCGACTGAATTCAGCCCGGACGGTAGTTTGCTCGCCGTCGGGCTCGCTGACAGCACCATCCGACTCTATGACGTGACCAGTCCCGGTGCACCGAGCCCGATTGGCGTACCACTCACGGGTCCGCTGAACTACGTGCATTCGCTCGCTTTCACCAGCGACGGAAGTACCCTCACGGCGACGACAGCTGCGGGCACCGTTTGGATCTGGGACATACGCGATCGGCACGTACCCGTTGTGCTCGCCAAACTCAAACCGGCGAGAGGAGCCATGTATCCGGTGCACTATCAGCCGGGAACCCGGCTCCTCGTATCCGGGGGAGACCGGAAGAAGGCGTGGGTCTGGAATGCGGATACCGACGCCGCCGCGACCCTCATCTGCGACACCAGCGGTGACGCCATCACCATTGAGGAGTGGAAGACCCACGTTCCCGACCGGCCCTACGACCCCCCTTGCCCGTGATCCGGCCGCTCGTGCGTCGAGCCACGTTGACCAGGCACAGCATGATCGTCCAAGGCTTGTCCAATCTCGAGGAAAACAGTTGCCGCCGCGCACCCCGGTGGTCACAGTAGTGATACCGGTCTGGGCGGCACACCTGCCGCCCGAAAGAGAGGACTGTGCCGCCATGAAGCGATCCCGCCTCGGTGCCCGCAAGTTGATCGCGTGGATAGCAGGATTGTTGACTATAGTTTCTTCCACGCTCACGCTCGCCACTCCGGCAAGTGCAGCACCGTACTGTGGTCCGAGCAGATTCGTCGAGTCCATCGAAACGGTGAATTGGGCCGAAGAGGAGTTCCAGATTCTCGTCAAGCCGACGGGAGAGGCCAGATGGCACGCCGCCTTCGCCGCGAATCCGAGGGACGCCGTGGTCGAGCAGTGGCATGCGGTCCAGCGTTGCGTGCCCGGACTTTACGGAAAGCTGGCCGACACCATCTGGGATCAACTGGAATGCCACCAGCTGAACTCGTGGATTCCAGCGAAACGCGAGGGGAGCAACTGGGCGACCGGTGAGACGTACGATCTGGAGAGCTGGCGCCCTACCCTGCCCCGCTGGGTGGACGGGCAGGAATTGATTTTCACCGCATGCCTTAACATACTGGGTGGTCGCCCCGAAGGTCCTTACGGCGACGGAATCCGACCGGACGCAGGGCAGACCGACCTTCGAGAGGCACTGTCCCGCATCGCCTGACGATGAGGACTTATGGCCTCCTGAGTGCGAGCAGGCGTGTCCCGGCCAGTTGGCCGGGACACGCCTGCTCGGGTATTCCAACGTCACTTGGCTCCGGCGTTGGGCGTGGCACGGGCATGAAGACGGCCACTGTTTGATCATCGATGGCTTTCGTGAGGAAAACCGATGTTCGTACGATGGCCGCATGCCACAGCGTGAATGTTGATGGGTGGCGGGTCATCCAGGACGAGGCGGTGACGCGTGTCGCGGGCCGGTTCGTGCGGGCAGAGCTGCGCTTCGGCCCGCAGGCACCAAGACGAGCAGCTGATCCGCGTGGCCGGGACCCGGTGGGCGATCGAGGAGTCTTTCCAGACCGCCAAGACCGAGGTAGGGCTTGGATCACTACCAAGTGCGTCGGTACGACGCCTGGTACCGGCACATAACTCTCGTTCTGTGAGCCCACGCCTACCCCACCGTCACCGCCGCCCACGCCAATAGGGGGACCCGGAACCTGATCATGAACAGCTCGCGCCCCTCAGCCTCGGCGAGATCCGCCGTCTCCTGGCACACCTGATCCACCACCCCACCCTTCGAGCAAATACATCGATGTCCATGATGGCGTCGCCGGCACCAGCACCGCGCCAAACGGGCCCACTATCAGCGAAGAACCCGCATCCACCAGCTGCGGCTGGAGTACTACAGATCTTGAATGGTCAGGTTCGTCCGATGTGGTCTGTGTGGCGGTGTGGGGTTGGGGTAGATCGATGGGATGAGGTATCCCGATGGTGGTGGATTGTCCGCGCGGGGGCGGGCGAAGCGTGAGG
>NZ_JACGMO010000065.1:0-40035 GCF_015354745.1 Micromonospora sp. S-DT3-3-22 | reverse complement strand
GTCGGCGGCGCGGTGGTGGCGGCTCCGGCGCGGACGCGCCGGCCGAGGCCACCGCCGACTGACCCGACAGCACCGACGACATCCCCCGGCCGTCCGACGGTCCGGGGGATGTCCCGTCTGCGCCGGTGGACGCGTCGCCCTGCCGAGACCCGCCGGCCCCACGCCCTACCGGCGTGGCGTGGGGCCGCCGGGCCCTGCGCCCCCGCCGGAGCGCGCCTGGAGGCCCATACACCGGTGGCCGAAGTCCCCGCCGGGGCGGGCCGGGAGCGGCAACCGCCGGGGTGGAAAGGATGATGGAACGATGCCGGAACCGTTGGACGCCGCCCTGACCGAGGTCCGGGCGTTGCTGCTCGACCCCGCCCTGACCCGTGCCGTCGCCGCCGGCCGACGCCGGGGCCGGCGCCCCTCGGTGGTACGCGCCGAACTCCGCCCGGTCGCCCTCAAGGCCGGCCCCCGGTTGCAGATCTCCACGTCCGACGGCGCGCGGCCGTACACCCGGAACGTGTCGCCGGGCACGGAGGCCGACGCGGCGGTCGACGCGCTGCTCGCCGAGCCCTTCGGCAACTGGCACGTGGAGACCGCCGGGGCGACCCTCCAGCTGCGGGTGACCAAGTCCGGCGAGGCGCAGGTGCACCGGGCGGCGGCCAGCCGGCCGGCCGCCCCGGCGGACGGCCACGACCGGGCCAAGGAGTACCTGCTCGACCCGGGGGACCCGATCTTCGCGGAGATCGGCGGCAACGCCGCCAAACGCCGGCAGGTGGACGCCTTCCTGCGGGCGCTGGCCGCCACCCTGCCCGACGATCTCAACGGGCGGCTGCGGGTGGTCGACCTGGGCTGCGGCAACGCCTACCTGACCTTCGCCGCCCACCGCTACCTGACCGCACGCGGGCTCGACGTGGAACTGGTCGGGGTGGACGTGCGGGAGGACCAACGGCAGCGCAACAGCGAACTGGCCGAACGCCTCGGCTGGGCCGACCGGGTCACCTTCGTGGCCGGCACCATCGCCGACGCGGTGGTGGAACCCGCCCCCGACCTGGTGCTCGCCCTGCACGCCTGCGACACCGCCACCGACGAGGCGCTGGCCCGCGCGGTGCGCTGGAACGCGCGGTGGATCCTCGCCGCGCCGTGCTGCCACCACGACCTGGCGGCGCAGCTCCGTGCCCGGCCGGCCCCGACGCCGTACGAGCTGCTGACCCGGCAGGGCATCCTGCGGGAACGCTTCGCCGACGTGCTCACCGACGCGCTGCGGGCCGGGCTGCTGCGGTCGCACGGCTACCGGGCCGAGGTGGTCGAGTTCGTCGACTCCCGGCACACCCCCCGGAATCTGCTGATCCGGGCCCGCCGGACCGGCACCGGCGGCGGCGACCCGCAGGCGGCCGAGTACCGGCAACTGGTCGACCAGTGGCAGGTGACCCCCCGCCTGGCCACGCTGCTGGCCGACCCGACCGGGGACGCCGTGCGGGACGACGGGCCGGCCACCGCGCCGCGCTGAGCCGGCTCAGCGCCGCCGGTCACCGCTGCGACCGCCGGGGCGCTCCCCCGGCCCCCGGTCGACGATCGAGGAGATCCGCTCACGCCGCCCCCGCTCGTCGTCGCCGGGCGCGGTGGGGAACGGCACCACGGTGCCGGACAGCTCGGCGTTGCCGGCGGCGGCGAACGCGTTCCAGGAGATGTCGACCAGGAGCCGTTTGAGTTCGGCGTGCCGGACGGCGGCGTTGCGTTGCAGGGCCAGCCGGACGCCGAGCAGCACCCCCACCAGGGTGGTGGTGACGGCACCGGCGGCGGCCAGCACGTGCGGCCCGGTCGCCTCGTCACCGGTGAACACCAGCACCAGCAGCCAGCTCCAGAAAGCGAGGGCGAACACGGCCGCCTTGACGACGAAGAAGAGGCTGACCGCACCCGGACGGTGCGGCACCGGACGGTCGGACTCGGCCATGCTGCTCCTCACCGGTTGCGCGGCGGGTGGACGGACCCGCCGAGTTCAATTGACCCACGGCAACTGACGCTGTGTCACGACCGGCACCGGAACGGGCCACGACCTGCGCCGTCGCTTCGCGTGGACGCCGTACGGGGACTCGGACGACCGGTACGGGGAATTGCACCGTACCGTCGTCGTACTACCCTCGGAGGGCGCACCGGACACCCCGGCTCCCACCCGAAGAGGACGATCTCACAGGCATGGGTTCGACAGAGGTTTCACCCCAGATGGCGTTCGCCCGCTTCGTGCGGCGGGCCATCGACGACGCCCGTGACGAGCGGGGTTGGACGGTGAGCGACCTCGCTGCCCACACCGGTGTCGGTCGGTCCACCGTCTTCCGCTGGCTCGCCGGTGACTGGCAGGACTATCCCGAGCTGGCCAAGGTACGCGGCTTCTGCGCCGCCCTCGACCTGCCGGTCGCGGCGGCCTTCCGGGCGCTCGGCCTGCCCGACTCGGGGCCCACGCCCCGCCGCCGCGCCGACGACGGCCCGGTGGAGGCGGACGTCCGGGTGATCCTCGACCGGCTGGCCGATCCGACGGTGCCCGCCGAGGAGAAGCACCACATCCGCGACCTGCTGCGCTACCTGGCCCGCCGCCCGGTCCGCCGCGCCGGCTGACACCCCACCGGTCGATCCGGCCGGCTCCGGGCCGCCGCTCTCAGCGCACGGTCAGGGTGAACTCGGCGGTGCGCACCACGCCCGCCACCTGGAAGTCCAGGTACATCCGGTAGTTGCCGGGGCCGGGCGCGGTCAGCCAGAACGTCACCGTGTCGGAGGCCGGCCCGGGGCCCGGATGCACGTGCAGGTAGCCCAGGTCCCCCTCGCGGAGGGCGACCAGGTGCCCGTACGCGCCGAGGTAGCGCTCCAGGGCGGCGGGTCGTCCCGCCGGGTCCCGGACCGTGAACCGCAGCGGTACCGCTGCGCCCACCTGCGGGGTGCCCTCGTAGGCGACGGTGAACCCGTCGAAAGTGGCCCGGGTGGCCGGGGCGGGCAGCGGGCGGGGCGCGTACTCCCCCGGGGCGGCCAGGTCCACGCCCAGCGTCGCCGGGGTCTGTTGGCCGTCGTCGGCAACCGCCGTGAAATCCGTGTACGCCCGCCAGACGCCCGGCTGCGGCAGGGTCAGCGGGATCGACCAGGTGCCGTCGGCGGCCATCGTCGGGTGCAGGTGCTGGAATCCGGTGAGGTCACGGCGTACCACCACCAGGTGCATCGGCTTGTCGTGCACGACCGCGAACCGGGTGACCGGGCGACGCTGCGCGTCCCGGATCTGGAACCGCAGTTCACCCGCCCGCCCGGCGACGAACTCCCCACCCGACGGGACGAGCGTGTAACCGCCGGAGCTGACGGACAGGCCGGTGGCCGCGTCGCCGGAGGAGTCCGTGCCGGTGCCGTCGTGCTGGTGCGCGCCGGTGCCCGGAGCGTGGGTGTGGTCACCGGCGGCGGTCACGGCGGTCGCCGCCGTACGCTCGGTCGGCCGCCCGTTGGCCCGACCGAGACCGAAGCCGAGCAGGACGGCCAGCACCAGGCCGCCCACCACCAGCGCCAGCCGCAGCGTGGCCCGGTCCGGCCCCGTCGACGCCCCGCCCCCGGCCGCAGTCCCGCCTGCGGACAGCGTCCATCCGCCGGGTTCCGCGCCGGCCGGTTCCTGCCGGTCCGTCGGTCGCGCGATGCCCGCGTCGGCACCCTGGTCCTGCCGGTCCGCTGGGTGCGCGATGCCCGCGTCGGCACCCCGGCCCTGCCGGTCCGCCGGCTCCGGGGTGTCCTGGTCGGTGGCCGGTCCGCCGCCGCCTGCCGGGCCGGCGGGCCGGGTGACGGATCGCTGGTCGGCCATCCGCCCACCGTACCGTCGACCCCGGCGGCACCGGAGCGACGGCCGGACACCGTGGCGGCGGTCGCATCACGGCCGGCCGGGGAACTTTTCCGCCCGGCCCGTCGACCACCGCGGTAGGCCTGCGGATCGACCCACCGGCTGTCGGGTGCGTGCGGCGTCCGCCCGCCGCCACGGGCGACCCGGCGAGGTCAGCCGGTGGCCGACCGCCCGCCGGAGCCGCATCCGGGTCAGCCGGTGGTCGCGCCGGCCGGGGGCGCTCACCGCCACCGTCGAACCGCACCAGGGTCGGCCGGCGATCGACCGCCGCCGAGCCCGCTCACCGCCCCGGTCGACCCGGGCCGGGTCAGCCGGCGACGGCGAGGGCGAGCGGGAGGACGTCGGGGGCACCGGTCCGGCGCAGCAGGCGGGCCACCATCGTCATCGTCCAGCCGGAGTCGACCAGGTCGTCGACGAGCAGCACCGGGCCGTCCAGCCCGGCCAGTGCCCCGGCCACCTCGTCGCCGACGGTGAAGGCGTCGTGCAGGGCGCGTACCCGCTGGGCGCTGTTGCCGCGCGGCCCGCCGGCCCCGGCCGGACCGGTCGGGGTGACCGGGCCGAGCAGCGGCAGCCGGCCGACCGTGGCGATCCGCTCGGCGAGCGACGCGACCAGGGTCGGGTGGCTGCGGGAGCCGACCGCGACCACGCCGGCCGGACGGCGCGGCCACGGATCGTCGCCGTGGGCCCAGGCTTTCAGCACCTCCACCACGGCGGTCACGACGTCGTCGGGCACCGGGCCGTCGGCCGTGCCGGGCCCGACCAGGGCGCGCAGCCGGCCGCCCCAGCCCAGGTCGGACAGCCGCCCCACGGCCCGGCCGGGCAGTGCCTGCTCCGTCGGGGGAATCCGCCCCTTCAGCGGTACGCCGACCACGTCGAGGCCGGTCGGCCAGAGCTTCTTGGGGGCGATCTGCACCCCGGGGCGGCCGAGGAAGGTCTGCGCGGCGGTCAACGCGGGGCCGGACACTTCGGCGGTGAACAGGGGCGCGGCACAGCGGTCGCACCGGCCGCAGTCACCCGCCCCGCTGTCGTCCAGGCAGTTCCGCAGGTACCGCATGCGGCAGCCGGGCGTCGTGGCGTACTCGCGCATGGCCTGCTGTTCGGCGGTGCGGGCCTCGGCGACGCGGCGCAACCGGGCCTCGTCGTAGGTCCAGGGTTCGCCGGTGGCGAGCCAGCCCCCGCGTACCCGGCGGACCGCGCCGTCGACGTCGAGCACCTTGAGCATCAGTTCGAGGCGGGTCCGGCGCAGGTCGACGAGGGGTTCGAGGGCCTGGGTGGAGAGCGGCCGGTCGGTGTGCAGGGCGGCCAGCACGGCGCGCACCTGCTCCTCCGGAGGGAAGGCGAGCGAGGCGAAGTAGCGCCAGATCGCCGCGTCCTCGACCCCGGGCAGCAGCAGCACCTCGGCGTGTTCGACGGCCCGACCGGCACGGCCGACCTGCTGGTAGTAGGCGATCGGCGAGGGCGGCGCACCCAGGTGCACCACGAAGCCGAGGTCGGGCTTGTCGAACCCCATCCCGAGCGCGCTGGTCGCCACCAACGCCTTGATCTTGTTGTCGAGCAGGTCCTGTTCGGCGGCGCGGCGGTCGGCGTCCTCGGCCTGGCCGGTGTACGAGGCCACCGACCAGCCGCGCCCGCGCAGGAACTCGGCGGTCTCGGTGGCCGCCGCCACGGTGAGCGTGTAGATGATCCCCGAGCCGGGCAGCGCGTCCAGGTGATCGGCGAGCCAGGCCAACCGGTGCGCCGGGCTGGGCAGGTCGAGCACGCCGAGGCGCAGCGACTCCCGGTCCAGGGTGCCCCGCAGCACCAACACGTCGGCCCGCCGGCCACCGGCGTCGGCGGGCGACGCGGCAGGATCGCCGGTCGGTGCACTCCCGTCGGCGCGAGGTCCGGCGGGCGACACGGCACGGTCGGCGGAGAGTTCGGCGCGGGGGGCGTGGCGGTCGGCGGGGGGTGGGGTGGGTTCGGTGCCGAGTTGCTCGGCGACGTCCCGGGTCACCCGCTCGTTGGCGGTGGCGGTGGTGGCCAGCACCGGGGTCCGCTCCGGCAGGTTGCCGAGGAAGGTCCGCAGCCGGCGGTAGTCGGGCCGGAAGTCGTGCCCCCAGTCGGAGACGCAGTGCGCCTCGTCGACCACCAGCAGCCCGGTGGTGGCGGCCAGCCTCGGCAGGACGGTGTCCCGGAAGTCGGGGTTGTTGAGCCGCTCGGGGCTGATCAGCAGCACGTCCACCGTGCCGGCGTGGATCTCGGCGGTGATCTCGTCCCACTCGTCGAGGTTGGCGGAGTTGATGGTGCGGGCCCGGATGCCGGCGCGGGCCGCCGCCTCCACCTGGTTGCGCATCAACGCCAGCAGCGGCGAGACGATGACCGTCGGCCCGTGCTCACCGCGTTCGCGTAGCAGGGCGGTGGCCACGAAGTAGACCGCCGACTTGCCCCACCCGGTGCGCTGCACGCAGAGCACCCGACGCCGGTCCACCACCAGCGCCTCGATGGCCCGCCACTGGTCCTCCCGCAGCCGGGCGTGCGCGCCGGCCAGCCGCCGCAGCACCTCCTCGGCCCGCTCCCGTACCGCCGCCCGATCCTGCTCCCCCGCCGGCCCCTGATCCACCCGCCATTCCTACCACCCCGGCCGGACACCCCGACCTCCCACGCAGTTGATCAAGAGGTTTACGTCATGATCCGCGCTCAGGGTGACGCAAACTTCTTGATCACCGGGGCGACCGGGCGGGGGGTGATCAGCGGTCAGACGCGCTGACCTGCCCCACGGCAACCCTGCGTGCACGCATCGCCGGCCGCCGGACCGGCGCACCCGACAAGCGTGAGGACCCCCGCCCCTCGCCGGTGGCCCTTGACCGGGGGGTCCACCCTGGGTGGCGGAGTCCTCACCCTCCGGAGGCAGGAATGCGTTGGCTCATCATCCTCATCGTCGTACTCGTGGCCCTCGCAGCCGTGGCATGGTGGCGCCGTGGCCACCGGCCGGTGACCGACGGGGACCGGCAGGTACGTGACCTGGCGGCATCGGAGCAGGCCCGCCGCCGCTTGGACGATCACCGGAACCCGACGGACGGTAGCAACCTCCGCAGCACCGGGGGAGGGAGTCTGTGACCGGACTCCCGGCGGTACGCCGTCGCGCCGATGGCGACTGATCCACCTCCCGACCCCCGGTGGCACCCGATCCCCCACTCACCTCGGATCGACGCATCCCACCCACCCGGCCCGACGCCGACCCCTGCGGCCGTGCCCTCGCCCGCCCCAGGATCCGGGGTCACGCCACTCCCCTGAGCCGATGTAGCGGTGTCCGGCCGGCAAGACACCGCCACATGGGCGACACGGCGTGGATCAGGCACCTGCCGCACCACCCACGGACGCGCCGGCAGCAGTCAGGGAGGCGCACCGGCCCACCGCCTGCGTCATTCCCCGACCAGCGCGCACCGGGCGGGCTCCACCAGCCGGGCCGTTGGATTGTGGAGAGTTGTTGTCGCCTGGGCCGCAACAACTCTCCACAATCTGACGGGGTGGACCACCGCTATCCCGGTCGCGGCAGCGACTTCCCCAGCGTGCGTACTGCGGTCGACGACATCGCCGCCAGTTCGGGCTGGGCGGGCAGAAAGACCGTGGGGATACCCAGTGACTCGTTCATCGCGGCGAGCCGGCACTCGGCCTGGAGGTCGGTGGTGTTCCGGACGCCCCGGACGATCACTCCCGCCGCGTGGCGCAGGCAGTACTCGGCGGTCAGCCCACGCCAGGCGGCGACGGTGACGGAGGTCCAGCCGGCCGGCAGGACAGCCCGGACGGCGGTGGCCCGCTGCTCCTCGTCGACGCCCGGATGCTTGCTGCCGTTGACCGCGACGAGCACGACCACCTCGTCGAAGAGGGCGCGCGCCCGGTCCACCACGTCCAGGTGCCCGGGGGTGAAGGGGTCGAAGCTGCCGGGGTAGACGGCACGAACCCGACCGGAGCTTCCTGCCGGTGGCAACCCGTCGACACCCATGCCCCGACTGTAGGTGCCGGCCGCCGTCTCGATCGACTCACGTGGGCCGATGTAGCGGTGTCCGGGCGAGGGGACACCGCTACATCGGCGACACAGGCCGGATCAAGCGCGCGGATCAGCGGGTGGACAGGCCGGCGCGGGCGGCGACGGCGGTGTCCGGCTGATCGGCGAAGACACCGTCCAGGCCGAGGCCGAGGAAGAGTTCGTACTCGGCGGTGATGTCGCCCCGGGCGTTCGGGTCGGCGCCGATCCGGAAGTCGACCGGGAGGAACTGGTTCTCGGCGCGGAACGTCCACGCGTGCACCACCAACTGGTGCCGGTGCGCGTCGCGGACCACGGTGGTCGGGGCGAGCAGCCTGCCGGCGGCGTCCCGGGGGACGATCAGGTTCTTGTTGAGCCCGACCCCGTCGGCGTACCGGGCGATCCCGCGCAGGCCGGCGGCGGAGGCCAGGTCGAGGTAGGTGCGGGGGTCACCGGCGGCGGTGAAGTCGTACGGCCGGCCGGTGGCGTCGAGGAGCTGGACCAGCGGCACGTCGGTCATCCGGTCGAGCGCGCGCAGGTTGGCGGTCTCGAAGGACTGGATGAACACCGGGTCGTTGCGGTGGGTCAGCTTGTTCCGGCGCAGCACCGCGACCAGCGGCTCCTCCAGCGGCAGCCCGATCGAGGCGAAGTAGGTGGGGTGCTTCGTCTCCGGGTAGACGCCGATGGTGCGGCCCCGGGCCTTCGACTCGGCGCGGGCCAGGTCCAGCACCTCCTGGAAGGTGGGCACCTCGAACCGGCCGTCGAACGCGGTGTTCGCCACCCGCACCTGGGGCAGCCGTTCCTTGGCCCGCAGCGTCTTCAGCTCGGCGAGGGTGAAGTCCTCGGTGAACCAGCCGGTGACCGGCACCCCGTCGATGGTCTTCGTGGCCTTGCGGCCGGCGAACTCCGGGCGGGCCGCCACGTCGGTCGTACCGGAGATCTCGTTCTCGTGCCGGGCGACCAGCACCCGGTCCCGGGTGGAGACCAGGTCGGGCTCGATGTAGTCGGCGCCCATCCGGATCGCCAGCCGGTACGCCTCCAGGGTGTGTTCCGGGCGGTAGCCGCTGGCCCCCCGGTGGGCGATCACCAGGGGCCGGTGGGTGGCCCGGTCGGCGCGGTCCACGTCGTCCTCGCGGGCCGAGGCGGCGCCGGGAACGGCCACCGGGACGGCGACGGCCACGGCGAGCAGCGCGCCGGCCACACCGAGAGCGGAAAGGGTACGTCGCAACGCGATCTCCTTGGTCGATGGGCACCCGGCCGAACGCCGGTACGCCCCAACGGGCGCTCACAGCAGACCGGGCGCGGCTGACGGCCAGTTGGTCGCCGCCTGGCCGCCAGGTGAACCCTGCGGGGAAACCGGGACCGGCCCGGGATACGCGATTCACCGGCCCGACCCCGCCGGAATCGACAGGATTGTCTGGTGCGCCGGTTCCTTCGTCACCCCGTCCGGCTGGTGCCGTTCGGTTTCCTGGTGGCGATCGTGATCGGCACCGGCCTGCTGATGCTGCCCTGGGCCACCAGCGCGCACCGGTACACCCCGCTGGTCACCGCGCTGTTCACCGCCACCTCGGCGGTCTCGGTCACCGGCATGGCGGTCACCGACACCCCGAACTACTGGAACGGGTTCGGGCTGGTGATGATCACCGTGCTCACCCAGGTCGGCGGGCTGGGCATCCTCACCGGCGCGGCCCTGGTCAGCCTGGCGGTCACCCGGCAGCTCGGGCTGCGTAACCGGCTGCTGGTGCAGGCCGAGACCGCCGAGTACGGCTTCGCCGACCTGCGCCGCCTGCTGCTACGCATCGCCGGCACGGTGTTCGGGTGCGAACTGGTGATGACCGCGGTGCTCACCGGCCGGCTCTGGTTCACCTACCACTACCCGCCCGGCCGGGCCCTGTGGTCGGCGGCGTTCCACTCGATCCAGGCGTTCAACAACGGCGGCTTCACCCTCTACACCGACGGGCTGGTCGGCTTCTCCCGCGATCCGTGGGTGTCGCTGCCGCTGGCCCTGGGCGCGATCGTCGGCGGGCTGGGCTTCCCCGCGCTGTTCGAGGCGTTCCGCCAGCGCCGCCGGCCGGCCCGCTGGGCGGTGGCCACCAAGCTGACCATCTGGGGCAGCGTGGTGCTGGTGGCGGTGGGCTTCGTCGGGCTACTCACCACCGAATGGGACAATCCGTTCACCATCGGCACCTACGACACCCCGGACAAGCTGCTCGCCACGTTCACCCAGATCGCGCTCAGCCGTACCGGTGGATTCGACGTGATCGGCGTGGCGGCGCTACGCGAGGAGAGCTACCCGCTGCTCATCGCCCTGATGTTCATCGGCGGTGGCAGCGCCAGCACCGCCGGTGGGATCAAGGTCTCCACGTTCTTCCTGCTCGGCTTCGTCATCTGGGCGGAGCTGCGCGGCGAGCCCGACGTCACCGTGGGCCGCCGCCGGATCGCGGAGGCCAGCCAACGCCAGGCGTTGACGGTGGCGCTGCTCAGCGTCGCGCTGGTGACCGCCGGCACGCTCGGCCTGACCGTGCTCACCACCGACGTCCGGTTCAACGAGACGATGTTCGAGGTGACCTCGGCGTTCAGCACCGCCGGCCTCACCGTCGGGCTCACCCCGCACCTGCCCGCGTCGGGGCAACTGGTGCTGACCGTGCTGATGTACATCGGGCGGATCGGCCCACTCACCCTCGGCTCGGCGATCGCGTTGAACACCCGACGCCGGCTGTACCGCTACCCGAAGGAGCAACCCGTTGTCGGCTAGGGACGAGGGCGACGGCGACATCGCCGTGATCGGGCTGGGCCGGTTCGGCTGTCACCTGGCCGGGGCGTTGACCCGGCTCGGCCACCAGGTGCTCGCCGTGGACCGCAACCCCGAACGGGTGCAGCGCTGGTCGGCGTCGCTGGACCGGGTGGTGCAGGCCGACGCCACCGAGGAACAGGCGCTGCGGCAGCTCGGCATCGGCGACTTCTCCCGGGTGGTGGTCGCCATCGGCGCCTCGGTGGAGGCCAGCGTGCTCACCGTGCTGGCGCTGACCGAGGTGGGCGTACCGCAGGTCTGGGCGCGGGCGACGTCCCGCAAGCACGCCAAGATCCTGGCCTCGGTCGGCGCCCACCACGTGGTCTTCCCCGAGGCGGAGACCGGGGAACGGGTGGCCCACCTGATCGTCAGCCGGATGCTCGACTTCATGGAGTTCGGCGACGACTTCGCCATCGCCAAGGTGCCGGTGCCCCCGCCACTGGTCGGTCACCGGCTGCGGGACCTGGCCGTGCAGGAGCGCTACGGGGTGATGGTGGTCGGCGCGAAACCGGCGGGGGAACGCTTCCGGTACGCCGACCCGGACACGGTGCTCGGGCCGGGCAGCATCCTGATCGTGGAGGGCGGGATCGCCCAGGTGCAGCAGTTCGCGACCCTGCACTGACCGCGTTGTCCGCCCGCCGCGACCGGCGACAGCCACCGGATCGAAGCCCCGGGCCTCAGCCCCGGGGCCCCTTGCCGGGACCGCCACCCGGACCCCCGACGGGGCCACCGCCAGCTGCGCCCCGGCCTCCCTTCCCCGTCACTTTCCCGCTTTTCCCGATGCCGCACCCGGCCCCTTGCCCGCCGCCGGGCCGGGCCCCTTGCCGGGCTTCTCAGCCTTCGGCTTGGGCTTCGCCGGGCCGGCCGCGCCGGACCCGCCCTTGCCCGACGTCTTACCGGACGTCTTCGCCGGTTTCTTGGCCGCCGGCTTCTTCGCCGCCGGTGGCTTCACCACGGGGGCGCTGCCGGCCACCCCGGAGACCCGCACCCCGCAGCTCGACTCGCCGACGGTGAACTCCAGCGGCAGCGGGTTGCCCCCGGTGTACCGGCCGGTCAGCGCGACCTTCTCCGACGCGCCGGGGGCCAGCGCGGCGCGGCCGGCCGCCGGGGTGACCCGCACCAGGCGCCCCTCCTGGCGTACCCCGGGGGTGGTCGTGGTGACGGTCTGCTGGCCGGGGAAGGCGAAGCTCATCGTCCAGTCCCGCAGTTCCCGGGGGCCGGTGTTGGTCAACGTGAGCTGCGCGGCGAAGTCCTTGCCGGAGTCGCTGCGCAGCGCGTACTCGACCTCGCACGGAATGGTCTCGGGCAAGCCCATCCGGGCCTCGGTGGGCCGGTCGACGCCGCCGCTGGCGGGGCTGCGCGAGGTGAACCCCCAGATCGCCGCGGTGACGGCGACCAGGCTGGCGGCGGCCACCCCGGCCTCGATCCGTCGGCGGCGGGCAGCGGCCCGGCGGTTGCGGGTCCGGCCCGAGAAGGGCAACGCGTCGGTGTCGGCCGACCAGGGCAGGATCGTGGTGCCGGCGTTGGCGAGCAGGGCCGGGTCGCCCCGCCCGGGGGCCGGCGACACGGGCACGGCCGCGACCATCCCGGCCGCCGAGGCGAGGGTACGCGCCACCTCGGCCGTCGCCGGGCGGTCCTCGGGACGCTTGGCCAGGCAGCGGCCGACCAGCTCGACCACCTCCTCGGGGAGCCCGCGTACCGGGGGCATCGGCTCCGGGTCGTGGTACATGTGCGCCCGCAGCATCTGCGTGGTGGTGCTGGCCTGCCAGGGCAGCCGTCCGGTGAGCATCCGGTAGAGCAGCAGCCCGACGGCGTACACGTCGGTGGCCGGGGAGACCTGGCCGTTGTCGAGACGCTCCGGGGCGAGGTAGGCGGGGGTGCCGAGCAGGGTGCCGTCCGGCCCCTTCTCGCTCTCCCCGACCAGCGCCGAGATGCCGAAGTCGACCACCTTCACCCCGGTGGCGGTCAGCATGACGTTGCCCGGGGTGACGTCCCGGTGCACCACCCCCCGGGCGTGCGCGGTGGCCAACGCCGAGGTCACCTCCGCGCCGATGGTCACCGCCTCCCGCCAGGGCAGCTGCCCGTCGCGGCCCAGCCGCGCGGTGAGCGGGCCGCCGTCCACCAGCTCCATCACCACGTACGGCACGGTCAGCCCGACCTGCTCGGACTCGCCGTAGTCGTACACGTTGGTGATGTTGGGGTGGCAGAGCCGGGCGGCGGCCTGCGCCTCGATCCTGATCCGGTGCCGGAAGGCCCGGTCGCTGGCCAGCCGCGAGGCGAGCACCTTCACCGCGACCTGACGGCCGAGCACCTGGTCGTAGCCGCGCCACACCACGGACATGCCGCCCGCGCCGAGCTGCTCGATCAGCCGGTACCGCTCACCGAGGAGCTGGGCGGCGTTCCGGACTCCTGCACCCATGGTCGACCGAGTTGCCCGGGACGGCGCGGCCTACACCTCGATGGTCGTAATCGGTCAGGAAAGTCACCCGATCAGGCGGTCGCGAGCAGTTGGTCCACCGGGGCGTAGTCGTCGGTCAACACCAGCGCGCCGTCGACGAACCGGTTCACCTCGCTGCCGGCGAGCATGTCGGGGATCTTCGCCACCGTGCCCAGCCGGGTGCGCAGCGCCTCCAGCGGCAGCGGGGCGTCCGAGGCGACGATGAGGAAGTTGCTGCCCTGCTGCCCGGCGATCGCCTCCGGCGGCGCGACCAGCGCCACGTGCCCGAACTCGGCGGCCACCGTGGCCAGCTCCGACCGGATGAACCGGCCCGGCGGGTAGTCGATGACGTTCTGCACGTAGATGCCGCCGGGACGGAGCACCCGGTCGACCTCCGCCGCCATCTCCCGGGTGGCCAGGTGCCACGGCACCACCAGGTGTCCGAAGGCGTCCCCGACGACGAGGTCCCGGCTGTCCGCCGGCTCGCCGCCGACCAGCATCCGGGCGTCGCCAACCTCCGCCCGCAGCCCCGGCCCGGTCCGGACGCCCAGCTCCCGCCGGTCCAGGTCGACCAGCTCACCGTCGATCTCGAAGACCACGTTGTCGGTGCCCGGCCGGGTGGCGCTCAGGTAGCGGGGCATGGTGAACCCGCCCCCGCCCAGGTGCAGCGCGTCCAGCCGCTGCCCCTTCGGGGCGAGCACGTCGGCGACCGCGCCGATCCACTGGGTGTACTCGTACTCCAGGTGCGTCGGGTCGTTCAGGTCGACGTACGAGTGCTGGGCCGAATTGAGGTAGAGGGTGCGCCCGCCGGCCCGGTCCGGATCACGTTCCACCCGGGCGCAGTGGTAGGCGGTCTCCACGTCGCACGGGTTCGGCGCGACCGCGCTCAGCCCCGCCGCGAACAGCCCGAGCACCGCCAGGGCGGCCTTCGCCCGGGTCGGGCCGGGCAGCCCGGCGCCCTCCTGCCGGCGCAGGTAGATCCCGAGCGCCAGCCCGGCCACGCCGAGCGCCGCCGCCAACCCGACCAGGATGACGGTGCTGGGCAGCGCCGCCACCAGCACGAACCCGGTGACCAGGGTGGCGGTGATGCCGCCGAGGGTGCCGATGCCGGAGAGCCGGCCGACGACCTGCCCGGTACGCCGCAGGTCGGACAGTTGCAGCTTCACCACCAGCGGGGTGACCGCCGACAGCAGCGCCGCCGGCACGAACACGGCCAACGCGGTGAGCAGCAGGATGCCACTGACCGCACCGCCGCGCAGCAGCTCACCGGCGTACCGGACCACCGGCAGGGTGACCGCGGCGGTGATGCCGGCCAGGATCAGCGCCGGGGCGAGCAGCCCGCGCGGGTCCCGCCGGTCGGCCAGCCAGCCGCCCGTCCACGCCCCGTACGCGATGGCGGCCAGCGCGATACCGATCACCGAACTGGTCACCTGGAGGGTCACCCCGACGTACGGGCCGACCAGGCGCAACGAGACCGTCTCCAGCACCAGCACCGCGCCGCTCGAAAAGAAGACCAGGAACGCGGCGAGCCCGTTGGGCAGGGCCCGGGAGGAGGTCGGCGCGGGGGGCGTCGGAACGGTCACGACGTCGGACGATGAGCTGCTCACCGTCGCGATGCTACGTCCCGTTCCTGGGCCGGACGGTCAGTACATCGAAAGATGAACATGGTTTGTGTGGTCGGCGGCCGGGCTGCCCGACCCGCTGTACGCCCGCCAGCCGGTGTTCGGCATCCAGATCTGCCGGTACCAGATCACGTACAGCACACCGAGCCGGTTGGCGTTGTTCTTGAAGTAGTTGGCCAGGCTGTCGCCGTACGCCTTGTCCCCGCCGGTGGCCGTCTCGTCCTTGAAGCCGCTGGTGGCGGCCGAGAAGTCGCAGGCCCGGCCCTTGGGGTGCTCGCCGCCCCCGCCGCTGCGGTGGCAGGAGACGTACCGCTTGTAGCCGGCGGCCTTGGCCTGCTGCATGGCGTGCAGGGTGCGCGGGGTGATGCAGCCGGAGGTGGTCGGGTCGTTCACCGAACACGACTCGCCCGGCCACGACCCGTCGGAGTTGCGCGGGGCCGGCTTCGCCGAACTCGACCCGCCGCTGAAACCGGCGCTGCTGCCCGAGCTGACCGTGGCCAGGGCGCGCTCGGCGTCCCGCTTCTTCTTGGCCAGCGTGGCGAGCTGCTTCTGCTGCTCACGGACCTCGGCGTCGATCGCGATGGTGGCCTCGGCGGCGGTCTGCCGGGCCTCGGCCAGGGCACGGAGCTGCTTGCCGTCCCGCTGGGCCATCATGTCCAGGTCGGCGGCCCGCTTGAGGAACGCCTCCGGGCTGGCCGTGTTGAGCAGCATCGACGTCGGCGTCAACCGGCCCACCCGGTACGACTGCGCGGCCACCTCGCCCACCTGGGTGGTCAGCTCACCCAGCCGCCCCTCGACCTCCTTGAGCTGGGCGGCCAGCGCGCTCTGCCGCCGCTTGGAGGTGTCCAGCTTGGCCTTGGCCTCGATGTGCCCCTTGGCCGCCGCCGTCAACGCGTCCCGCAGCTCCTTGGTGCCACCCTCGCCGGGTTCCGCAGCGGCGGGCACCGCTCCGACGCCGAGTAGCAGCGCCACCGCGGCGAGCAGCACGGTCAACGGCCGACGCAGACGCGGCCGGGTCAGGCTGGTCGTGGGCACGGAGGTGTCCTTCCCTCTGCCGTCGACGCCCGGCCGCGGGCCGGTGCGGCGGCGGTCCCGCCGGCCCCGGTTGGCGGCCTGGGGGCGGAGACCGCCGGTCACATTACCGCAATCACGCCCGGTCACCAGGCCCGTGACGGGACCGGACGGCGACCCTCGACCGGGAGTGTCGAGCCGGTAGCCGAGGGTCCACCACCGTCGATCCCTCCGGCGGTAGAGCCGGCAGCCGGGCCGGTGGCGCGGTCCGCCGGAGCCGCGGAGCCGGACCGGCGGTTCAGTCGCCGAGCAGCGCGGCCCGGACCTCGTGCCAGGTCTGCTCGTCGGAGGCGACCAGCAGGCCCGGACCGTCGTCGGCCGGGTGGTACTCGGTGCCGTCGAAGCGGCGGGCCACCCCACCCGCCTCGCGCACCAGCAGCGCGCCCGGGGCATGGTCCCAGGGCAGGGTCCGCCAGAACAGGACGAACTGCTGGTCACCGGTGAGCAGGTCGAGGTACTCCCGCCCGGCGCAGTGCTGGCCGGGCAGCAGCTCCCCGATCCGGCTGCGGCCGGCCGCCACCCGGTCCCGGGTGGCCCGGGGCAGGTACTGGACCATCGCGGTGCCGCGCAGCCGTTCCGGCGGCAGGACGGGGGTCTCGCGCACCGGCCGGCCGTCCAGCCGGGTGCCGACCCCGGCGCGGGCCACGGCCATCGTCCCGGCCAGCGGGTCGAACACCCAGGACGCGGCCGGCTCACCGGCGGAGAGCAGGGCCACCATCAGCGCGAACGGTCGTCGTCCGGCGGCGAAGTTCCCCGTCCCGTCGACCGGGTCGACCACCCACACGTCGCCGTCGCCGCGCAGGTGACGCAGCAGCGACCCGTCCTCGGCCACCGCCTCCTCGCCGACGACCAGGGAACCCGGCAGCAACCGGCGCAGTTCCGCCGAGATCCGCTCCTCGGCCCGCTGGTCGGCGACGGTGACCAGGTCACCCGGCGCCTTCTCGGTGACGTCGGCGTCGTCCAGCTTGCGGAACAGCGGCAACACCACGCTCGCCGCGGTCTCCCGCAGCAGCGCGTCGACGTCGTCGAGCAGCTGGTCAGCCACGCGGCGGCAGCTTGACCACGCTGACGAAGAACTCGTCGATCTGGCGGACCACCGAGATGAAACGCTCGAAGTCCACCGGCTTGGTCACGTAGGCGTTGGCGTGCAGCTGGTAGCTGCGCAGGATGTCCTCGTCGGCCTGGGAGGTGGTCAGCACCACGACCGGGATACGGCGCAGCTCCTCGTCGTTCTTGATCTCCTCCAGCACCTCCCGGCCGTCGCGGCGGGGCAGGTTCAGGTCGAGCAGGATCAGGTCGGGGGTCACCGCGTCCGCGTACCGGCCCTCGCGCCGCAGGTAGGCCAGCGCCTCGGCACCGTCGGAGACGACCGTCAACCGGTTGCGGAGCTTGTGCTCCTCGAACGCCTCCTGGGTCATCAGCACGTCGCCCGGGTCGTCCTCGACCAGCAGGACCTCGATCGGGCTCTTGCCGTCCGCCGGCGCGGTCATCCCACCCTCTCCTTCGTGCCACCCGTTGTGCCGTGCCCCGGCGGCCCGCCGGGTGGGTCCTCGTGCTGCGTGCCGTCCGGTTGCCGGCCGACAGGCGTCGGCCGGGCCACCGGATCGGCCTCGTCGGCGGTCTCCCCGACCGGGTCGGGGGTGGCGTCGTCGGCGGTCGCCGCCGGGCTCTCCCCGTCGACCGGCGCGTCGGTGTCCCCGTCGATCGCCGCCGCGTCCGCCTCGGCCGCCGCCTTCGCCGCCTCGACGTCCTCCGGCCGGGCCGGCAGGGTGAACCGGATCGCCGTCCCCTCGGCCTGGTCGGTGTCGACCCAGACCCGACCGCCGTGGTACTCGACGATCTTCTTGACGATGGCCAGACCGATGCCGGTGCCAGGGTAGGCGTCCTTGGCGTGCAGCCGCTGGAAGATCACGAAGATCTTGTCGGCGAACTCGGCCTCGATGCCGATGCCGTTGTCCTGGCAGGTGATCTCCCACTCGTCACCGACCAGCCGGGCCGAGACCCGCACCTTCGGCGCGACGTCCGGGCGGCGGAACTTCACCGAGTTGCTGACCAGGTTGACCAGGAGGTTGGTGAGCAGCGGTTCCTCGCCCCGGATCACCGGCAGCTCGCCCCAGGTCAGCTCCGCGTCGGCGTACTGCCGGCCCGGCTCGGTCTGGCTGGCCACGTCGCCCATCACCTTGTTCAGGTCGACGTCGACGAAGCCGGTGGTGAGCCGGCCGATCCGGGAGAACGCCAGCAGGTCGTTGATCAGGCGCTGCATCCGCTGCGCGCCGTCGACCGCGAACGCGATGTACTGGTCGGCCCGCTCGTCGAGCTGCCCCGCGTACCGGCGTTGCAGCAGCTGGCAGAAGCTGGCCACCTTGCGCAGCGGCTCCTGCAGGTCGTGCGAGGCGACGTAGGCGAACTGTTCCAGGTCACGGTTGGACCGGGTCAGCTCCTCGGCCTGCTTCTGCAACTGGCTGTTGACCCACTCGATGTTCTCCCGGGCGGCCCGGACCTCGGCCAGGTCCTTGGCGATCTTCTGCCGCATCACGTCGACGTCGTCGGCGAGCCGGCGGAACTCCGGCGGCCCCGACCCGGCGATGTGGTGCTGATAGTCGCCCGCGGCGACCTCCCGCACCTGCTGCGCCAGGCCGGTCAGCGGCCGGATCACCATCCGTTCCAGGGAGAGCAGCATCAGGGTGCCGGCGAGCACGACCACCACCGCCGCGACGATCAGCAGCATCACCAGCATGTTGCCGCTGCGCTCGATGTCCCGGGCACCCCGCTCCCGCTCGGCCAGGATCGCCGCCTGGAGGTCACCCACCGACGCCCGGATCTCGTCGAACTGCTGCCGCGCCTGCGCGGTGATCAACGCCTGGCCGGCGGCCGTGCCGCTGCGTTCCGTGGTGGTGATCACCGGCTCGGCCACCGTCTGCCGCCAGTCCGCCGCCTGCTGCTGCGCCGTGCGCAGCGCACCCGCGATCGCCGGGTAGTCGCGGCTCAGGTCGGCGATCGTGGCGGCCACGTCGCGCTCCTGCTGCACCCCCTGCTCGTACGGGGCCAGGTCGGCACGGTTGCCGCTGACCGCGTACCCCCGGATGCCGGTCTCCTGGTCGAGCAGCGCGTTGAGCATCTCCTGACCCTGCACGCGCAGCGGGCCGGTGCGGGTGAGCAGCGCGTCGGTGTAGGCGCGGTTCTTCGCCGCCACCACCGCCTCGGCCACGGCCAGCCCGACCAGCAGCACGCCGACCACGGTGAGCAGCGCCAGCACCCGGCGACGCAGGGTCCACCCCCGGCGGTACGTGTTCACCGGCCACCGCCCCGGGTGACCAGCAGCATGGCGACGTCGTCGGCGAGCGGCCCCCCGTTGATCTGCTCGGCCCGACCGACCAGCCAGGCGGGCAGCTCGGACAGCGGCACGGCGTGGTTGGCGCGTTCCTGGAGCAGGCCGGTCAGCCCGTCGACGTCCAACCGGTCGTCGCCGTCACCCACCCGCCCCTCGATCAGGCCGTCGGTGTACATCAGCAGGGACCAGTCATCGGTGTCGAACTCCAGATCGAACGCGACGGGACGGCGGGGTCGTACGCCGAGCAGCAGGCCGCCACGGGCCGGGACCGGCGCGACCTTGCCGCCGGACAGCAGCAGCGGCGGCGGGTGGCCGGCCAGCCGGACGACGGCCCGGTTGGCGGCCAGGTCGAGCCGGGCGGTGGCGACGGTGGCGAAGATCTCCTGGAGCCGGCGCTCGCTCATCAGCACCTGTTCCAGGGCGGGCAGCACCTCGTCGTCGGGCACCCCGGCCAGGATCAACGCCCGCCAGGCCACCCGCAGTTCGACGCCGAGCGCGGCCTCGTCCACCCCGTGCCCGCAGACGTCGCCGACGATCAGGTCGACCCGGTCCGGCCGGGTCTGCACCACGTCGAAGAAGTCCCCACCGATCAGCGCCGCGTGCCGGCCCGGCCGGTAGAAGGTGTGCACCGCCACCTCGTCGGTGGTCATCAGCGGCTGGGGCAGCAGGCCCCGTTCCAGTCGGGCCGACTCGGCCTGGCGCAGCTCGATCTCGCGCAGCCGGCGGGCATTCTCGTCGGCCCGCTTGCGTTCCACCGCGTAGCGCAGGGCGCGGGTCAGCAGCACCCCGTCGACCTGGCCCTTGACCAGGTAGTCCTGGGCACCCTCGGCGACCGCGACGATGCCCAGGTGCTCGTCGGAGCGGCCGGTCAGCACGCAGACGGCCGCGCCGCTGGACATCTCCAGCACCCGACGCAGCCCGTCGAGGCCCTGCGCGTCGGGCAGGCCCAGGTCGAGCAGGACGCAGTCGACCCCGGCGATGCGCTGCCGGGCCTCGCTGAGGCTGGTGGCGACCAGCAGGTCGATCATCGAGTTGGTCTCGGCGAGCAGCTCACCGACCAGGAAGGCGTCGCCCTCGTCGTCCTCGACCAGCAGCACCCGCAGCCGTTCGCCCGGCGGCAGGTTGGGGTGGGGCCCGAGCCCGCCGTGCGGGTACGGCGCGACGGAGGGCCCGGCTGTGCCCGGCCCCCGGTGCGACCGGGTCACCGCCGCGAGACGCGGGAGTTCGCTGGTGATGTCGGGCTCCTTCCGAGTGCCCTGCTGATCCTGTATTAGACAACGGTCGCACACAACACGGTCCGCCCGGTCCGGGCGTTCCCGGGCAAGGCCGTCACCAGGTGAGCGTCCGGTCAGCGCCGCGCGTCACGGTTCGGTTCCGGTACGCCCCGGCCGCGCCCCGCCGGGGGCAGGATGGTGCACCACCTTCGCACCACCTCCGAGGAGTTCCCGTGGGCGCACCCCCCGCCTCCGCAGCCGACCGGGCGCTGACCCGCCCCCGGCGTCGTCCGCTTGCCGCCCTGGCCGCCCTGTCGGCGCTGGTCGCGGTGGGCGCGGTCGTGCTGGTCACCCTGGCCACCCCGACGCCCCGACCGGCCGACGCCCCGGCCGACGAGTTCAGCGCCGGGCGGGCGTACCGGACGGTGCAGACGGTGGCGGACCGCCCACACCCGGCCGGCAGCGCCGCCAACGACCAGGTCCGTGAGCACCTGGTCGGGGCGCTGCGTGGGCTGGGCCTGGAGACCGAGGTACAGGACACCGTCGCCCCGGAGGCCGGGCAGCTCAGCGGCGCGGCCGGCGGGGCCACCTTCGCCCGGGTACGCAACGTGGTGGCCCGGCTGCCCGGCACCGCCTCCACCGGCCGGGTCTTCCTGGTGGCGCACTACGACTCGGTGCAGACCGGCCCGGGTGGCAACGACGACGCGGCCGGCACCTCCACCGTCCTGGAGGTGGCCCGTGCGCTGGCCGCCGGCCCCCGGCCCCGCAACGACGTCGTGTTCGTGCTGACCGACGCCGAGGAGGCGTGCCTGTGCGGGGCGGCGGCGTTCGCGGCGAGCCACCCGCTGGCCGCCGACGGCGGGGTGGTGCTCAACCTGGAGGCGCGGGGCTCCACCGGCCCGGTGATCATGTTTGAGACGTCCCGGAACAACGCCGAGCTGGTGGCCGCGTTCGGCCGGGGCGCCCCGCACCCGGTGGGCACCTCGTTCGCGGTGGAGATCTACCGGGCGCTGCCCAACGACACCGACTTCACCGCCTTCCTCGACCACGGCTTCGTCGGGTTGAACTCGGCGTACATCGACGGGGGCGCGATCTACCACACCCCGCTGGACACCCCGGCGGCGATGGACCGGGGCAGCCTCCAGATGCACGGCGACAACGCTCTCGGGCTGGCCCGGGAGTTCGGCCGCGCCGACCTGACGGCGCTGCGCGCCGGGCACGACGCCACCTACTTCCCGGTGCCGGGCGGGCTGGTCCGCTACCCCGGCTGGTTGACCTGGCCGCTGGCCGCCCTGGCGGTGCTGGGCGTGCTGGCGCTGGGCTGGCTGGTCCGGCGTACCGGCCGGGCCGGCACCGGTCGCCTGTTCGCCGGGTTCGGGCTGGCGCTGGTGCCGATCGTGGTCGCCCCGGTCGCCGCCCAACTGCTGTGGGCGGGGATCACCGCGCTGCGCCCCGGTTACGCCGAACTGCTCGACCCGTACCGGCCGGTCTGGTATCGGCTGGCGGTGGTGGCGCTCGCCGCCGCGATCCTGCTCACCTGGTACGCGCTGGCCCGCCGCTGGGCCGGCCCGGCGGCGCTTGCCGTCGGCGGGCTGGGCTGGCTGGCCCTGCTCGGGGTGGTGCTGGCGGCGCTGGTGCCCGGCGGGGCGTACCTGGCGACCCTGCCCGCGCTGGCCGGCGCGCTCGCCGGCCTGGTGGCGCTACGCACCCGGATCGACGGCCCGTGGCCGGTGGTCGCGGTGACCCTGGCCGGCGCGGTCGCCGTGGTGATCCTGCTGCCCACGGTGGTGCTGCTCTTCCCCGCGCTGGGGATGGCGATGGGTGGGGTGGCGGCGCTGTTCGCGGTGCTGCTGGGGTTGGCCGCGCTGCCGGTGCTCGACCTGCTGCACCCGGCGGCCGGCGGCCAGCGCTGCATGGTCGCCGCCCGCGCCCGCCGGCTCGGCGCACTGCCGGCCGTCGCCGCCGCGCTCGCCGCCGCCCTGTTCGCCGGGGTCGGCCTGGCGGTCGACCGGTTCGACGCCGACCACCCCGTGCCCACCCATCTGATGTACGCCCTGGACGCCGACACCAACGAGGCGCAGTGGCTCACCCGGGAGGAGGATCCTCAGCCGTGGACCGGCGGGTACGTCGACGGCCCCGCCACCGTCGACGGTTTCCCCGGCCTGGGCGATCCGGACCTGCGCGGCGGCCCGGCACCGGCGGCGAGCCTGCCCGCGCCGACGGTGCAGGTGCTGGCGGACACCACCGCCGGTGGGCTGCGTACCCTGCGGCTGCGGCTGCTCCCCCAGCGGACGGTCCGGCTGGCCACCCTGCACGTGGACGCGACCACGGCCGAGGTGACCCGGGCCGAGGTGGCCGGGCGTGAGGTGCCGGTCGGGCGGCAGCCAGGCGTCGAGGAGGCGAAGGCCGACCGGTGGGGCTTCGGGATCGTCTTCCACGCCCCGCCTGCCGAGGGAGTCGAGATCACCCTGACCGTGCGGCCCCGGGCGGGGCAGGTGGCGCTGCGGGCGATGGACGCCAGCGACGGGCTGGAGGGGCTGCCGGGGTTCCGTCCCCGGCCTGCGGGGGTGGGGGTGGTGGGTTCGCACACCTCGGAGATGTTGGCGGTCGCCCGCACGTATCCGTTCTGACGTCGCGGCTGAAGCGTTGGCCGATAGCACTGCCGGTAGTACCATCGAACGTGTGTCTTCGGTAAGTCGAATCGTGGAAGCGATGCGAACCAACCCTCAGGGCGTCGCCTACAACGACCTGAAGCGGGTGTGCGAGCACTACTTCGGGAAGCCTCGGCAGGACGGCACCTCGCACGCGGTGTTCAAGATGCCGTGGGCCGGAGACCCACGCGTGAACATTCAGAACGACAAGGGCAAAGCCAAGGCGTACCAGGTACGGCAGGTTCTCAAGGCGATCGAGAAGAAGGAGGCCTTGTGATGCAGGACGTTCGCCCCGAGGTGAGTCACTACTCCTATCGCGTCACGTGGTCGGCCCAGGACAACGAGTTCGTCGCCACCTGCGCCGAGTTTCCCTCGCTGTCCTGGCTGGCCCCCTCTCAGATCGAAGCCCTGCAAGGGCTTCAGGACCTGCTGAGCGAGGTGGTCGCGGACCTGGAGCAGCAGGGCGAGGAAGTACCCGAGCCGTTTGCCGATCGGAGCTACTCGGGCAAGTTCAACGTGCGCGTCGGCGAAAGCCTGCACCGCGAGTTGGCCATCCATGCCGCAGAAGACGGGATGAGCCTCAACCAGTACGTCGTACGGAAACTGTCGGCAGCCTGAACAGGGTGGGGCGCCCCGGATGGCCCGGATAACCGGTCGCCCGGACCGGCGGGGCGGACTACGGTCCGCAGGATGCGGCTGGAGAAGGTCACCCCGGAGAACTACGAGGCAGCGCTCAAGCTGTCGGTGCGCCCCGACCAGGAGGATCTGGTCGGGCCGGTGGTCAAGTCACTGGCCGAGGCGTACGTCTTCCCGGACATCGCCTGGCCGAGGCTGATCTTCGACGGCGACCGGCTGGTCGGCTTCCTGATGGCCTTCCTCGACTACGCGTGGGGCGACAACCCCGATGATGTCCGATCCGGCCTCTGGCGGCTCAACATCGCGGCCGACGCCCAGGGGAAGGGTTACGGACGGTTCGCCGTCGAGGCGGTGTGCGCGGAGATCCGCGCCCGGGGCGGCGACCGGGCGTACGTCACGTGGGTGCCCCGGGAGGGCGGGCCGGAGGACTTCTATCTCAAGCTGGGCTTCCGGCCGACCGGCGAGCAGAGCGAAGGGGAGACGGTCGCCGTCCTGGACCTCTGACCGGGCGTCAGGACGCCCGCATCACTTCCAGCGGAAGTGGACGAAGAGGCGGCCGAAGTTCTTGGAGTCCTTCTCGACCCGGTGGTAGAGCTGCTTGACGTCCTTCTGGTCGAGGAAGCGCAGCACCTTCTTCTTGAGCTGGCCGGACCCCTTACCGGGGATGATCTCGACCAGGGTGGCCTTCTTCGCCACCGCCTCGTCCATGATCCCGCGCAGGGCACGGTCGATGTCGTGACCCTTGTTGAAGATGTCGTGCAGGTCCAGCTTGAGCTTCATCCCGCCTCCCCCACCTGCGCAGCGCCATGGCAGGCCCATCGTAGGCCGGCAGACGTCGGAGCGATGCTCAGGCTTCGTCGGGCAGGTTCGGCCGGTGCTCGCGGATCCAGGCCTCGATGTCCTCGGTACGCCAGATCCGGCCGGTGGCGAGCGACTCGTAGGGCTTCGGCCAGTCGGGGCGCTTCATCAACTGCTCGACGCGTTGCCTGCTCACGCCCAGCCTCATCCGGATCTCGTACGCGCCCATGAGATTCCGGCCCATGAACGGGAGGCTAGACACGTCCCCACTGGGCTAGACCCTAGTTGGGTGACACCCTACTAGGGCCTTGACTAGGGGGTAGCGTATTGGCCACCCTGAGACGGTGAAACCGCTGAACGTTTCCCGGGTGCATGCCCGCCCAGGTGGGGCTGTCCGGCCGCATGTGCCGATGCGGCCGCTCTGGTTGTGCCGGGTGTGCGACGCGCCCTGGCCGTGTCAGCCCGCCCGGCTGCTGCTGATCCTCGAATACCGGCGGGACCGGGTCGGCCTGTCCGTCCACATGGCCGGGCGGCTGTTCGACGCCACCGGCGACCTGGTCACCCTTAACCCGAACGCCGTACCGACCCCGGCGGAGCTGTTCGACAGGTTCCTGGCCTGGACGAGACGCGGAACCGGGCCGGGGGAAGGGTAGGAACCCCTCCCCCGGCCCGGCGCGGTCTCCGACTCAGCGACCGTTGCCGACCCGGCTCTCCACCCGGCGCAGCGCGGTCACGTAGTCGTCGTTGGTCGAGTGCATCGCCGCCGCGATGCGCAGGTGCCGCAGCGCGTCCGGGTAGCGGTTCAGCCGCTCCAGCGTCCGGCCCAGCACGTGGTGGGCGTAGTGGTCGCTGGGGTCCCGGTCGACCAGCTCCCGCAGTTGCTCCTCGGCGCGGCCGAGCTGCGCGGTCTGGAAGTACGCCCGGGCCAGCAGCTGACGTACGGAGGAGTTGCCGGGCTCGGCCGCCACGATCGGCTCCAGCAGCCGGACCGCTCCGCTCGGGTCACCCATCTCGAAGTACATGGTCGCCCGTCGGTACTCCGCCAGAAGATCCATCCCGACCCACCCCCTCGCGTCACGTCGCCATTGCTCCGACGCTGGCACAACACCGGCCGTACCGCGAGTGTTCCTGGGGGTGGACTTGTGGCTCAGGAGGTCGGCTCGTCCCGTTCGCCGGTCAACTGCCAGGCCCGGACGCCGCCGACGATTCCGGCCGTGTTGGGCACGATCACCACGTCGTCGCCCATCCGGGCCACCTGCTCGGGGCGGATCAGCCGCGCGTTGCCCCCGCCGAGATAGAGCCGGTCCCAGCGGAACACCGGGCGCAGCCCGTCCACCACCTGCCGGATGCGGCGGGACCAGAAGGCGTCGCCGAGCCGCCGCCGCTCCGGCTCCCCGACGTACGTGTCGTAGGTGGTGCCCCAGCGGACCGGGGCGTGCGACAGCTCCAGGTGCGGGGCGAGCCGCCCGCCGTCGAAGAGCGCGCTGCCCAGCCCGGTGCCGAGGGTCAGCACCAGCTCGCAGCCGGTGCCGGCGACCACCCCGGCCGCGTGCACCTCGGCGTCGTTGAGCACCAGCGCCGGCATCCCGAACGCCTCGGTGACCGCCCGCCGCGCGTCGTACCCGGACCACTCGGCGAGCAGGTCCGGGTCGACCCGGCTGCGCGGCCCGGAGCGGGTCACGTAGTGCGGCGTGGCCACCACGACCCCGTGCCGGATCATGCCCGGCATCCCCACCGTGACCCGGTCCGCCGGGGGCAGCCGGCCGGCCAGCTCCAGCAGCGTCTTGACGAACAGCTCCGGCGGCAACGGGTACGGGGTGTCCACCCGGATCACCGGCGCCCGCAGGGTGCCGTCCCCGTCCAGCACCGAGCCCTTGATGCCGCCGCCCCCGCAGTCGATCGCCAACGTCAGTCCCACACCCCCACCTTGCCCCACCCGCCCCCGCTCCTCCCGCCCCTCCCCCACCTTCCGCCGACCGGGGCCGGCAGTGGGCCAGCCACCGAGGCCGGCAGCCGGGCCCGCCGTGGGCCGGGCCGCGCGGCGCCCCCGCCCGGATCGGCGGGCGCTAGGCTCGGGGCCTCATGAGCGCCACGATGATCGCCAAGGGACTCGCCGCCGGGCACGGGGAGCGGATGCTCTTCAGTGACCTCGACCTGGTCGTCGCCCCCGGCGACGTGGTGGGGCTGGTGGGGGTCAACGGGGCCGGCAAGTCGACGCTGCTGCGCACGCTGGCCCGGGTGCAGCCGGTGGAGGAGGGCAGCGTCACGCTGAGCCCGCCCGGGGCCTCGGTGGGCTACCTGCCGCAGGAGACGGAGCGCCGGGCGGGCGAGACGGTCCGCGACTTCCTGGCCCGACGGACCGGGGTCACCGGGGCGCAGGCCGCCCTGGACGCGGCCACCGAAGCGCTCACCGCGGGCACGGCCGGGGCCGACGACGCGTACGCCGGGGCGTTGGAGCGGTGGCTCGATCTCGGCGGGGCGGACCTGGAGGAACGTGCCGAGCAGGTCGCCGCCGAGTTGGGGCTCACCGTCGACCTGGACCATCCGATGACCGGCCTCTCCGGCGGCCAGGCGGCCCGCGCCGGCCTGGCCTCCCTGCTGCTCAGCCGTTACGACGTCTTCCTGCTCGACGAACCCACCAACGACCTGGACCTGGCCGGCCTGGACCGGCTGGAACGGTTCGTCACCGGCTTGCGCGCCGGCACGGTGCTGGTCAGCCACGACCGGGAGTTCCTGACCCGGACGGTGACCCGGGTGCTCGAACTCGACCTGGCGCAGCAGCAGGTCCGGCACTACGGCGGCGGCTACGGTGCCTACCTGGAGGAGCGGGAGGTGGCCCGCCGGCATGCCCGCGCCGACTTCGAGGAGTACGCCGACACCCGGGCCGCGTTGGAGGCCCGTGCCCGCACCCAGCGGGCCTGGATGGAGAAGGGCGTGAAGAACGCCCGTCGCAAGGCCACCGACAACGACAAGATCGGCCGGAAGTTCCGGGCCGAGGCGACGGAGAAGCAGGCGGCGAAGGCGAAGCAGACCGAGCGGCTGATCGAACGGCTCGACGTGGTCGAGGAGCCCCGCAAGGAGTGGGAGCTGCGGATGGAGATCGCCGCCGCGCCCCGGGCCGGTGCGGTGGTGGCCTCGCTGCGCGACGCGGTGGTCCGCCGGGGCGACTTCACCCTCGGGCCGGTGAACCTCCAGGTCGACTGGGCCGACCGGGTGGCGATCACCGGGGCGAACGGCTCCGGCAAGACCACCCTGCTCGGCGCGCTGCTGGGCCGGTTGCCGCTCGACGCCGGGCACGCCGCGCTCGGTCCGGGGGTGGTGGTCGGCGAGGTGGACCAGGCCCGGGGGCTGTTCCTCGGCGACCAGCCGCTGCTGGAGGCGTTCGGGGCCGCCGTACCGGAGATGACGCCGGCGGACGCGCGGACGCTGCTGGCCAAGTTCGGCCTACGTGCCGCGCACGTGCTGCGGCCGGCGGCGACCCTGTCGCCGGGCGAGCGGACCCGGGCGGCACTGGCGCTGCTCCAGGGCCGGGGGGTCAACCTGCTGGTGCTGGACGAGCCGACCAACCACCTCGACCTGCCGGCCATCGAGCAGTTGGAGTCGGCGCTGGCCGGCTACCCGGGGACGCTGCTGCTGGTCACCCACGACCGGCGGATGCTGGAGGCGGTCAGCGTCGACCGGCGGTTGCGGGTCGCCGACGGGCGGATCGCCGAGGACTGATCGGCGTCGCCCGCCGCCCGCCGGGTGACAATGGGTCATGCTCAGATGGGAGTACGCGCTGCTGGTCCGCCGTCGCCAGCCGACCGCCTCCGACCTCAGCTGGGAGGTCGTCTTCGTCTGGTACGGCCCGGACGGCTCGATGACCGACGTCACCGCCTACGGCGACACCGCGCTGGCGCACCTGAACCGGGCCGGTGACCAGGGCTGGGAACTCGTCGGGATGAGCGAGGACCCGTCCCTGGCGGGCCACAACGAGCTGCACCGCTACCACCTCAAGCGGCCGAAGGCGGCAGGTGCGCCCCGGCAGCGCATCCGGGCCGTCGGCCGGCCCACCCGCCGTGCCGGCGGCTGACCCGGTCGGCGCTGGCGAAACAGATCGGGTGGTGTGCCGGGCCGGGAAGCGGGTAACGGCCGGCGGGAGGTGGCCATGGTCGCGTTGGCGCAGGCACCGCCCTCGGCCGAACGGCTGCGGGCGCTCGACGGGTTCCTCGATGCGGCCTGGGCCGAGCAGGCCCGTCACGACGAGCGGTTACGTGGGCTCGCCGTGGCGGTGCGGTTCGACCGGGGCGTCGCCCACCTGAGCGGGGAGGTGCCCGGACCGGAGCAGTTGCGGCTGGTCCGCGAGCTGGTCGGCCGGCTGGCCGGGGTGTACGGCGTGTGGGGGCGGGTGCGGGTCGACGGCCGGGACCCGGTGGTGGTGGACCTGGGCTGCGGCGGTCAGAAGCAGTACCCGACGAACCTGGGGCTGGACATCTTCCCGGCTGCCGGGGTGGACGCGGTGGCCGACCTGTCCGGGTCGCTGCCGCTGGCCGACGACTCCGTCGACGTGATCTTCACGGTGCACATCCTGGAGCACCTGATCGACTTCCTGCCGCTGGTGGACGAGTGCCACCGGGTACTCCGCCCGGGTGGCGTGCTGCACGTGATGAGCCCCTGGTGGGGGCATGTCAACGCGGTGGCCGACCCGACCCACGTCCGGCTGCTGGACGTACAGACGATCAAGGGAGTGTGCGGTCAGCGCCCGCCGGGCGCCCCGCGCTGGTATCCGCTGCACGCCGGCTGTGACGGCGCGTCGATCTTCGCCGATCTGACCCCGCTGCCCGCCGACGCGCCACCGGTGTCCCCGGCCCACCTGGCCCGCTTCTTCGACTGACCAGGGGCGACGCCACCCGACCAGGGCCGCCCGGCCGGGTCAGGTGGTGCTCTCCCGTGGGGTCAGGCGGTGCGGGGCGGTGACCTCCCGGGCGGGTGCGTCCCGGTCGCCGGCCAGCCGCCCGGCGAGCAGGTCGACGGCGAGCCGGGCGATCCGTTCCTTGTCCGGGCTGACCGTGGTCAGGGTGGGGACGCTGAACCGGCCGTCCTCGATGTCGTCGAAGCCGGCGACGGCGACGTCGACGGGGACCCGTAGGCCGGCCTCGTGCAGGGCGCGCAGCGCGCCGAGGGCGAGGGTGTCGCTGAAGCAGAAGACCGCGTCCGGGCGGGCACCGGAGGCGAGCAGGTGACGCATGGCGGCGGCCCCGTCGGCGCGGTGCCAGGCCGGCGTGGCGGCGACGAGGCGCTCGTCGTACCCGATGCCGGCGTCGGCCAGGGCGGCGGTGTAGCCGGCCAGCCGGAGGCGGGCGCCGGCCCCCTCGGGGGTGTGTTGCGCGCCGACGGCGGCGATCCGGCGGCGGCCGGGACCGATCAGGTGGGCGGTCATCTCCCGGGCGGCGGTCACGTTGTCGATCACCACGTGGTCGGCCGGGCCGTGGTCCGTCCGTTCGCCGAGCAGCACCATCGGCAGTTCCAGGCCGACGAGGTCGTCGGCGGGCAGCGACAGCGGGCTGAAGATCAACCCGTCGATCATGTGGTCGCCGACGCCGGCCGCAGCGACCCGTTCCCGTTCCCGGCCACCGCCGGTCTGGTCGATGAGCACGGTCCAGCCGTGGTCGGCGGCGGCGGCGACCACGTGCCGTGCCAGCTCGGCGAAGTACGGCACGTCCAGCTCCGGCACGGCGAGGGCGATCACGCCGGTACGCCCCTTGCGCAGGTTGCGGGCGGACAGGTTGGGCCGGTAGTGGAGTTCGGCGATGGCGGCCTCGACCCGGGCCCGGGTCGCCGGCCGGACGTGCTGGTAACCGTTGACCACGTTCGACACCGTCTTGACCGACACCCCGGCCCGCTCGGCGACGTCCTTGAGGCGGTGGCGCACGTCCCCGCTCCCTCCCGCGTCCGCCGTGGACGGTGGCGCGCGACAGATCCTTTACAACGTTGGTGACAACGGTATACAAACGCGGGGCAGCGCATTGACCGTAGTCGTTCCGAGCAGCTCAGGGAAGAGGTGGGCCGTGCGTGCAGCGCGGATGACGATCGACCCGGCCTTCACGATCGGCCCGGTGGACCGACGGCTCTTCGGTTCCTTCGTGGAACACCTGGGCCGCTGCGTGTACGGCGGCATCCACGAGCCGGGGCACCCCGCGGCCGACCCGCTCGGCCTGCGCCGCGACGTGCTGGAGCTGACCCGGGAGCTGGGTGTCACCGTGGTCCGCTACCCCGGCGGCAACTTCGTCTCCGGCTACCGCTGGGAGGACGGCGTCGGCCCGGTCGACGACCGCCCCCGCCGACTGGACCTCGCCTGGAAGACGATCGAGACCAACGCGTTCGGCCTCGACGAGTTCATGGCCTGGGCCACCGCCGCGCAGGTCGAGCCGATGATGGCGGTCAACCTGGGCACCCGGGGCGTACAGGAGGCGTGCGACCTGCTGGAGTACGCCAACCACCCGGGCGGCACCCGGCTGTCCGACCTGCGCCGCGCACACGGCGCGCAGCAGCCGTACGGGGTGCGGCTGTGGTGCCTCGGCAACGAACTGGACGGCCCCTGGCAGGTCGGCCACAAGACCGCCGAGGAGTACGGCCGGCTCGCCGCCGAGACCGCGCGGGCGATGAAGCTGATCGACCCCTCGATCAGCCTGGTCGCCTGCGGCAGTTCCGGCCGGGGCATGCCCACCTTCGCCTCCTGGGAGGCGACCGTGCTGGAACACACCTACGAGCAGGTCGACTACGTCTCGGCGCACACCTACTACGACCCGACCGACGGCGACCGGGCCAGCCTGCTCGCCTCGGCCGTCGACATGGACCAGTTCATCAACGAGGTCGTCGCCACCGCCGACCACGTGGCCGCCCGGCTGCGGCAGAGCCGCAAGCTGAAGATCTCCTTCGACGAGTGGAACGTCTGGTACCAGTCCCGCGTCCAGGGCGACCTGGACCGGCGCGGCTGGGTCGAGGCGCCGGAGCTGCTCGAAGACGACTACACGGCCGTCGACGCGGTGGTGGTCGGGGACCTGCTGATCACCCTGCTCCGGCACGCCGACCGGGTCGGCGTGGCCTGCCAGGCGCAGCTGGTCAACGTGATCGCCCCGATCCGTACCCGCACCGGCGGGCCGGCCTGGCGGCAGAGCATCTTCCACCCGTTCGCCCTGACCGCCCGGTACGCCACCGGCACCGTGCTGCGCACCGAGCCGGTCTCGCCGCACTACGCCACGAAGCGGTACGGCGACGTGCCGGTGCTGGACACCGTCGCGCTGCACGACGAGGAGTCCGGCGCGTTGACCGTGTTCGCGGTCAACCGGGGCACCGACGACCTCCCCCTGGATCTCGACCTGCGGGGGCTGTCGGGGCTGCACCCGGTGCAGCACCTCGCCGTCGTCGCCGGGGACGACCCGGACGCGGTCAACACCGAGGCCGAGCCGGACCGGGTGACCCCCCGGGAGCTGCCCACCGGCACCGTCGACGGCGACCGCTGCGCCGTACGCCTGCCGGGGATCTCCTGGAACCTGCTGCGCTTCGCGCCGCGCCCCTGACCCCGACCGTTCCCCGGCGGTGGGCCGGCCCGCCATGCCGGCCCCCGCAGTGCGCCGCCCCTGCCCGCCGGAGCGGGCCGGGCGCCGGGCCCGGTCGCAGGCCGGCCGGCCCCGGGCGGCCGACGGGTTGGGTGCCGGCCGGTGGCTCCGGCCGGCATCCTCCGGGCGGTCAGGCCGAGGCGGGTTCCTTGGCGCGCTCCTCGGCCTCCCGGACGGCGAGGCGGTTGCGCCGGTAGCCGTAGCAGAAGTAGACGACGCCGCCGAGCGCCATCCAGACCAGGAACCTGATCCAGGTCTCGACCGACAGGTTGAGTGTCAGGTAGAGGCAGGCCAGCGCCGTGAAGATCGGCAGCACCGGGGAGAACGGGACCCGGAACGGCCGCTCCAGGTCGGGGCGCTTGCGGCGCAGGATCGGCACCGCGATCGAGACGATCATGAAGGCGCAGAGCGCGCCGATGCTGACCAGATCGGCCAGGGCCGACAGCGGCAGGAACCCGGCGAGCACCGCCACCGCGACCGTCATCACCGCCGAGATCCGGTACGGGGTCCCCCAGCGCGGGTGGATCTTCGCCACGGCGGGCGGGAGCAGGCCGTCCCGGGAGATGGCGAAGCCGATCCGCCCCATGGCCACCAGGTCGACCAGGATCACGCTGGTCAGGCCGGCGACGGCGGCGATGGAGACGAGCACCCCGGCCCAGCCCGCGCCGACCGCGTTGAAGGCCGCCGCGATCGGGGCACCCCGGTCGATCTCGGCGTACGGCACCATGCCGACCACGACCAGCGAGACGGCGATGTAGAGCGTGGTGGAGATCAGCAGGGTGCCGAACAGACCCAGGGTCAGGTCCCGCTTGGGCCGCCGGGTCTCCTCGCCCAGGTTCGCCACCGCCTCGAAGCCGGTGTACGCGAAGAAGACCACGGCGGCGGCGGTGAGCACCCCGACGAACCCGAAGACGGAGGGTTCCAGCCCGAACAGCGCCTGGGTGACCGGCTGCTTGATGCCGTCGTCACCGGCACCGGCCGGCTCGGCCGGCGGGATGAACGGGGTGAGGTTGGCCGCCTTGACGAAGAACAGCCCGGCGACCACGACGAAGACGCAGATGCCGACCTTCACCAGGACCAGCAGGTTGGTGATCCGGGCCGACTCGCGGATGCCGACGATGGCGACCACGCCGAGCAGCAGCACGATGCCGATCGCCCCGAGGTTGACCACGCTGCCCTCCTCGGCGAACCAGGTGCTCGGCAGGCCGAACAGTTCGGCGAGGTAACCGGACCAGCCCCGGGCCACCACCGCCGCGCCGAGCGCGAACTCCAGCAGCAGGTCCCACCCGATGATCCACGCGACGATCTCGCCCATCGTGGCGTACGCGTAGGTGTAGGCGCTGCCGGCGGTCGGCACGCTGGACGCCAGTTCGGCGTAGCAGAGGGCGGCGAGCAGGGCGACCGCCCCGGCGATGGCGAACGAGATCACCACACCCGGGCCGGCGCTGTCGCGCGCCTCGATGCCGGTGAGGGTGAAGATGCCGGTGCCGATCACGATGCCGATGCCGAAGCCGGTGAGGTCGCGGGCCCCGAGTCGTCGTTTCAGACCGGGGGTGCCGTCACTGCCGTCGGCGTTGCCCTGGGCAACCACGTCCTTGATCGGTTTGGTTCGCAGCACGGACACTGCGCTCACCCCTCCCACCACCGCGACCGCCCTGCTGACGGCCGGTGCCGGGCGTTGCTACCCACCCCGACCCCACCCCAATCACCCCATCCACATCCACACCCAGTCCCCCGCTAACCACTTTCGGTCACCCCCCACCCGCATCCCCCCACCCACCCCTTGCACCGACACCCCCGAGTATGAAAATTTCCTCCCATCCCCCCACCCACCCCGCCACTTCCCGCCACCCTTTCCTCCCTCCCTCCCCCACCCACCCGTCCTTGGTGATCAAGAGCTTTGCGTCAATCCCGGCGCGTCCGCTGACGCAAACCTCTTGATCGACTGACGCAAAGCTCTTGATCACCGGGCGGGGCGGGGGCGGGCGGGGGGGGGGGAGGCGGAAGAGCGAGCGGCCGGGGGGTGTCGGAGGCGGTAGGGCGAGCGGCGAGGGAGGCGGGCGGGTGAGGCGGGACCGGAGGAGGGAGAGCGTGGTGAGCAGGCTCGGGATCGGTGTGGTCGGGTTGATGCTGGTGGTGGTCGGTGGGCTCGCAGGGAGCGGGCCGGCGGCGGCCACCGGCGGGGCGACCGGGACGGCGGCGGCTACCGACGGGGGCGGCGGTGCCGCGACGGTCGGGCCGGCCGCCGGCAGCGCCACGGCGGGCGACGCCTGCGTGGTCGATCCGGCGTTGCCGAAACGGCAGTTCCGAGCCATGTGGATCTCGTCGGTGGTGAACATCGACTGGCCGAGCGCGGGCTCCCGCACCGCCCCCGACCGGGTCGCCGCCCAGCAGGCGGAGTACCGGGGCTGGCTCGACCTGGCACAGCGGCTGCACCACAACGCGGTGGTGGTCCAGGTCCGCCCGACCGCCGACGCGTTCTGGCCGTCGCCGTACGAGCCGTGGTCGGAGTACCTGACCGGGGTGCGGGGGCAGGACCCGGGCTGGGACCCGCTGGCCTTCCTGGTCGCCGAGTCGCACCGGCGGAACCTGGAGTTCCACGCCTGGTTCAACCCGTACCGGATCTCCATGCCGGCACCCGGGGGCGCGGGCCCGGACCTGGGGCAGCTCGCCCCGGACCACCCGGCCCGGCAGCACCCGGAGTGGACCTTCGCCTACCCGCCGGCCGGCGTCGCGGGCAGCCGGCTCTACTACGACCCCGGGGTCCCGCAGGTCCGCGAGTTCGTCCAGACCGCGATGCTCGACGCGGTACGCCGGTACGACCTCGACGGCGTGCACTTCGACGACTACTTCTACCCGTACCCGAGCGGCACCTGGCCGGTGCCCGACGACGCCACGTTCGCCGCGTACCACCGGGGGTTCACCGACCGGGCCGCCTGGCGGCGGGACAACATCGACCTGCTGATCCAGGAGATGGGCGGCCGGATCAAGGCGGTCAAGCCGTGGGTGAAGTTCGGGGTGAGCCCGTTCGGCATCTGGCGCAACGCCAGTGTCGACCCGGCCGGCTCGGACACCACCGGCAGCCAGTCGTACGACATCATCTCCGCCGACACCCGCACCTGGGTCAAGCGGGAGTGGATCGACTACATCGTGCCGCAGCTCTACTGGTACATCGGCCAGTACCCGGCCGCCGACTACGCCCGGCTGGTGCCGTGGTGGGCGCAGACGGTACGCGGCACCCGGGTGCAGCTCTACATCGGCCAGGCGGACTACAAGAGCGGCGACCCGGCCTACGGCACGTACTGGATGAACCCGCAGGAACTGTCCGACCACCTGACGCTGAACCGGTCCTACCCGGAGGTGCTCGGCAACGTGCACTTCTCCGCCGTGCAGGTGCGGGCCGACCGGCTGGGCGCGACGAGCCGCTACGCCGCCGCACACTACTCCCGTCCGGCGCTGGTGCCGACCATGGCGCACCTGCCGGCGAAGCCGCTGCTGCGCCCGGCGCTCACCCGCGCCGAGCGCACCGCCGACGGGGTACGGCTGCGCTGGCGGCAGCCGGCTGACGGGCAGGGCCCGCTCGGTTCCGCCACCTCGTACGCGGTCTACCGCTTCGACGGGTCCGGGCCGGTCGACGGGTGCGACCGGGCCGACGCCGCGCACCTGGTCGGCACGGTCCGGGCCACCCCGGGGCAGCCGCAGTCCTGGGTGGACGGCTCCGCCGAGCCCGGCCGGACGTACACCTACCAGGTGACCGCGCTGGACCGGTCGTGGAACGAGAGCGCCGCCTCGCCGGCCCGGGTGGTGCGCTGATCGACCGCGGACGCCCCGGGTGCCCGCGCACCCGGGGCATTCGTCTGTTTCGACGCATGTCACCAATACGTCGCCTCCGCCACGCCCCACCGACGGGACATTGATCGAGACTGATCGAATTCCGGTTACCAGCCGGTGACGCACCGTACCGCCCATCCCGCGGAGGAACCGGTGTCCCGTCGTCTCGCCACCGCCCTCGCCGCCGGCACGTTCGCCCTGCTCAGCGTGCTCGGCGTCGGCTCGCCCGCGTCCGCCGCGGTGAGCACCTCGCAGAAGCTCAGCGTGCTCGGCAGCTGGACCCAGACCAGCGCCAGCAGCTACAACGCCTGGAACGCCGGCCGCCTCAACCAGGCCGCCTGGGCCGACTACGGCTTCGACTGGTCCACCGACTACTGCTCGTCGAGCCCGGACAACCCGCTCGGCTTCACCTTCAACCTCGCCTGCTACCGCCACGACTTCGGCTACCGCAACCACAAGGCGATGGGGATCTTCTCGGCCAACAAGGCCCGCCTGGACAGCGCCTTCTACGAGGACCTGAAGCGGGTCTGCGCCACCTACAACTCCGTCGTCCGGCCGGCCTGCACCAGCCTGGCCTGGACGTACTACCAGGCGGTCAGCATCTTCGGTTCGGTCGCCGCCGTCTCGCCGGCCGACCTCGACCGGGCCGCCCGGATGAAGGCCGACGCCGAGCGGGCCGCCGCCCGGCGCGGCTGACCGCCGCCCGCCGCCCAGCCGCCGTGCCGTCCGGGCGACCCCGGACGGCACGGCGGGTCAGGCCCACTCCTCCCGGCGGTCCGCCTCACGACGGCGGACCGGCCGGGGCGTCACCGGGCCGGTCGCCCGGAACCGGATCGAGTCGGCCGCCAGGTCCGGGTGCTCCACCGCGAACGCCAACGCCGCCGCCTCCTCCAGGCCCAGCTCACCGCCCTCGCCGTACGCGGCGTCGAAGGCCGCGTCGCCGAGGACGCGCCGCAGCTCGGCCTGCTGCTGGAGCCAGTACGTGCCGTAGATGCCCGGGGTGCCGCGCAGCCGGGCCCGGGTGGCCTGGGCCGCACCGAACAGCCGGGCCGCCGTCAACGGCTCCCCGCCCAACGCGCAGCGCACCGCCACCGCGTTCACCGTGTCGCAGGCCCGCCCGTGGTAGCCGTGCCCCATCCGGGCCCGCAATGCCACCAGCAGGTGCTCGTGCGCGGCCACCAGGTCACGCCGGGCCAGCGCCACCATGCCCAGCAGCATGTCCACCGAACGGCACCCCCGCTCCACCGGGCGGCCCGCCTCCACCGGCCGGGCCCGCCCGAGCAGCTCCGCCGCCTCGACCAGCGCGCCCCGCCGCCACAGCAGCTCGGCCAGGTGGTAGACGGCGAGCAACGCGTCCCCACCGACCTCCTGCTCGTTCGCCCAGTCGATGACCTCCCGGCAGACCCGCTCCGCCTCGGTGAACTGCCCCATGTCGACAAGCGGCACGGCCCGCCCGGCGAGCACCCGGGCCAGCAGCCCCGCGTCGCCGGCCTGCCGGGCCGCCGCCTCCGCGCGCTGCGAGAACCGCAGTTCCTCGGCGAACTCGCCGTCCGCTCCGGCGTGCAGCGAGTGCAGGTGGTACGCCGCCGCCAGCTCCGCCTCGGGGATCGCCTCGCCGGTCTCGGCGATCCGCCCGTACAGCCGGAACAGCCACAGCCGGGCCTCCCGGGACAGCCCGCGCTCCCGCCACCACTGGTCCAGCCCACCGGCCAGCCGCAGCCCGGCCCGGGCACTACCCCTGGTGGCCGACCAGCGCAGCGCCGAACGCAGCTCACCGGCGAGCGGGTCGACCGCGTACAGCGACAGGGTGACCGGGCGGCCGTCCGCCCCCAGGTGTGCCCGGTGCAGCGCGTGCTGGGCCCAGGCCACGTGCCGGTCCCGGGCGGCCTGCTCCTCACCGGTCTCGACCAGCCGACGCGCCGCGTACGCCCGGATCGGGTCGAGCATCCGGTAGGTGCTGCCCGAGGCGTGCGGCTCGGCCAGCACCATCGACTTGTCCACCAGCACCGACAGCGGGTCGAGCGGGTCGTCACCGATCAGCCACTCCACCGTGGCCAGGTCCACCGGCCCGGTGAAGACCGCCAACCAGTGCAGCAGCCGGGCCGCACGCGGCCCCAACGTCCGGTACGACCAGGTGACCGTGGCCTGCATGGTGAGGTGCCGCTCGGTCGCCGACCGCTGCACCGCCCGGTGCGCGGGGCTCGGCGGCGTCTGGCCCGAGGCTGCGGCGACCAGGTCCACGGTGTCCTGCTGGTTGCCCGCCCAGCCCCGCTCGGGGGGCCGCTCCGGCACGCCCCGGCCGGCGTCGAGGGTGCCCAGCATGTCGTCCAGCCGGGCCGCCAACTGGCCTGCGGAGAGCACCCGCAACCGGGCCGCGGCCAGCTCGATCGCCAACGGCAACCCGTCCAGCCGCTGCACCACCCGGCGCAGGTCGGCGGCCTCCGTCCACTCCGGCGGCCGGCCGCCCCGGGCCGCCGCCGTACGGTCCAGCAGCAGCGCCACCGCGTCGCTCTCCGTACGCCCCGGCTGCGGGTCGACCGCCAGCGGCGGAATCCGCCACACCACCTCGCCGGGCAGGCCGAACGCCTCCCGGCTGGTGGCCAGCACCCGCAGCCCGCTGCCCCCGGCGAGCAGCCGCGAGATCACCTCGGCGCAGGCCGCCGGCTGGGCGTCGCAGGTGTCGAGCACCACCAGCATCCGCCGGACGGCCGCGTACTCGACCAGGGTGTCCAGGATCGGGCGGCCCGGTTCCGGCCGGGCCCCGAGCACGGCGGCGATCGCGAACGCCACCAGCCCCGGGTCGGTGACCGTGGCGATGTCGACGAACCACACCCCGTCCGGGTACGCCTCCACCTGGCCGCCCGCCACCTCGACGGCGAGCCGGGTCTTGCCGGCGCCACCCGCGCCGACCACCGTGACCAGCCGCTGGCGGCGGATCAGCAGATCCAGCTCCACCCGCTCGGTCTCCCGGCCGACGAACGAACTGACCTGGGTGGGCAGGTTGTGCGCCAGCGCCTCGGCGGTGTTCGGGCGGGGGAACTGCCGTTCCAGCCCCGGCGCGACGAGCTGGAACAGCCGTTCCCGGTCGTCGAAGCCCCGCAGCCGGTGCAGGCCCAGGTCGATCAGGGTGGCCCCGGCGGGCAGCGGGTCGGCCAGCCGCGCGGTCGACGCCGAGCAGAGCACCTGCCCGCCGTGCGCGGCGGCGGCCACCCGGGCGGCCCGGTGCACCTCGGGGCTGGCGTACTCGCCGTCGCGGGGTTCGGCGAAGCCGGTGTGCAGTCCCATCCGTACCCTCGGCGCGGCCTCCGGGTTGGGCCAGTCGTGGGTGGACAGCGCCCGCTGCGCGGTCAGGCAGGCGGTCAGCGCCGCCGACGCGTCCGGGAAGGCGAGGAAGAAGGAGTCCCCCTCGGTCAGCAGCTCCGCGCCGTCGGTCTCGGCCAGGGTGTCGCGCAGCAGCCGGCGGTGCTCCCAGAGCACCGGGCGGTAGTCGGACCCGAGCAGTTGGGCCAGCCGGGTGGAACCTTCGATGTCGGTGAAGACGAAGGTCACCCAACCGCTCGGGAGGTGCATCCGTGGCGACATGCGTGGACCTCCGCCCCTGACGTCGGGTTCATGCTGCCCTATGGTCGACCGGTCACGCATCGTAAGAACGGTCGGGCGATATCGGACCCAAGGGGTCACTGGTCCCGGCGCACCGGTGCGCCGAACCGTTACATCGGGCCACCTCCGGCGCGGTCGGCAGCCGGCCCGGTCAGATCAACAGCCGCAACCGCCGCCGCAACAACCACCGCCGGAGGCGGGACCCGCCGGGGCGCCACCGGCGGCGGAGCCGCCCCCACGGCCGGTGACCGCCACGGTGGACAGCAGCTTGACCGTGTCGGCGTGACCCTGGGGGCAGTCGGCCGGGGCACCGGCGTCGGCCATCGGTCGGTTGACCTCGAAGGTGTCGCCGCAGGCGCGGCAGCGGAACTCGTACCGGGGCATGGGCCCACCCTACGGCCGGACCTGACTCCCTGGCCGACATGGGTGATACTCAAACGGTGGTGAGCGGCGAAGATTCGACGGAACGGCCCCTGCGCGCAGCGACCCCGCCCGAGGACGTGCCCCCCGCTCCGCGTCGCGGCTGGCTCCCCCGCCCCCGCCGGCCCCGCCACGACGCCCTCACCCCGCCGGCCGCCCCGACCGCCGACGGCCCCGCCGCAGATCCT
>NZ_JACGMO010000064.1:0-40061 GCF_015354745.1 Micromonospora sp. S-DT3-3-22 | reverse complement strand
CGGCCGGCGTCGGCCGAGGGCACGGTCGTGCTGGCGGTGCCGGCGACCACGTTGCCGCCGCTGGGCGCGACCTTCCAGCTGCGGCTGACGTCGTACCCGTCGGCCGACGCGGCGGCCCGGGTGCTCGCGGCGGCCCGGGACGCCGTCGCCGCCTGCCCCCGCTGGTCGTACCCGTCGGCGCTGGCCGACGGGGGCGTCGCGCACCGGTGGACGGTGGCCGTGCCCCGCGCCGACCTGCCGTACGACAGCCTGCGGGTCAGGATCACCGACTCGTCGACGCTGGGCGGGTTGCCCGCCGTCGCCGGGGGGACGCGGGTCGTCGTCGCGGTGGGGCGCACCGTGCTGTCCGCCGAGATCGCCCTCGGCATCCCGTTCCGTGACCAGTTGGAGCCGAAGGAGCAGCTGCTCCTGGACGACCTGGCGGTGGTCGGCGCCCGCCTGGTCGTGCACGCCCTCGATTCCTGACCGCGTGATCCGCCGGCACCCGACCCGCTGGCGGCGACCCTCCACCATCGACCTACCGACCCTGCGACCGATCGGCGGTGCACCATGACGGATCTGACGGCCCGGCCGGGGCCGATGCTGCTCAGCGATCTCGCGCGGGAGGTGGTGCTGGCCGCCGCGCCGCAGGAGTCGGCGCTGCTGCCGGAGGTGACCGCCGCCTGGCTCGCCGGTGAGCTGGGGACACCGGGGCGGGGCGGGCGGTGGCACGGGGGACGGATCGGCGTCGGGCTGGACGACGGCCTGCTCGTGACGGTGGTCTACCCGGTGCTGGCGGCGGCGCTGACCCAGGTGCTGGCCCCCGCCGCCGAGCGGGGCTGGCGTCGGCTGTGGCGTCGGCTGCGACCGCGTTCGCGTCGTACCGACGTGGTGGTCGCCCCGGAGGTGCTGGCCCAGGCCGAGGCGGTCCGCGACGCGATCCTCACCGCCGGGTCCGCCCTCGGGGTGTCCCGCCGGCGCTGCCAGCTGATCGCCGAGGCCGCGTACGCCGCCCTGCTGCGCCGCCAGCTCGGGGACGGGTCGTGACCGGGCCGAGCCGCCGCCGGCTGCTGGGGTTGGCGGGGCTCACCCTGGGCGGACTGCTGGTCGGCTGCTCCGGGCGCGGCGACCCCCGACCGTCGGCGGCGGCCGGGGGCCCGGCGACGCCCACCGGTACGCCGTCGCCGGCCGCCGACGTCCTGGTCGACCGGCTGGCCGGCTATCCGAGTGCCTTCCGGTTCACCCCGACGAACACCGCGACCACCGACGAGGCGACGGTGGCCCGGGAGCGGGTGGCGATGCGTACCGAGTTGGTGGCCTTCCTCGCCTGGGCCAGGACCAACGGGCACCCCGATCTGCGGGCGGCGCTGCCGGCCGACCCGGGCGGCGAGGGGTACCTGTTGGACCCGCTGGTCGGCAACGACGAGACCCTGGACACGGTGCCGCTGACCGGTGCCCGGGAGCCGTTCGGGCGGCTGGTGCCCGACAACGAGACGGTCAAGAGCTACCTGGGCACCCGGCAGGCCGGGTTCGCGCTGGTGATGCTGAAGGTGATGATGTCCCGGGCGGCGTACGCCGGGCTGGTCACCGACTCCCCGCTGGTCCGGGCGGCGGCCGGCAAGAACGTGGTCACCATTTATCCGGTGACCGCGCCCGAGCCGCCGGGCGGCGACCGGTACCTGTCGCTGCTGCCGGGCCTGCGTGAGGCGTTCCGGGCCGATCCGGCGCGGCGGTGGCTGGTGGCCAACCCGGGGCAGAACCTGTCCGCGGCGAACCAGCGGCGGCTGCTCGACGGCGGCGGCACGCTGCACACCGCCGACGGCTACCGGGTGGTGTACGTGGACAGCGCCCGCGCCGGCTACGTCCCGGCCGTGGTGGCCCGCGCCCTGTACGACGGCCTGCGGGCGGCGGGCACGCCCCGGTAGGCGGTGGACCCGGCGGGTGGGCTCAGCGTGCCGTCACCCCGAACGCGTTGCCGTCCGGGTCGGCCAGCAGGACGACCCCGTCGGCGGTGGCGTCGAGCCGGGTGGCCCCGAGGGCGACCAACCGGTCGACCTCCGCCGACGTGTCGGCGGCGGTGAGGTCGAAGCGCTGCGGGTTGTGGCCCCGCTGCGGGGCCACGGGCGGCCCGCCCCAGGCGACCTTCGTGCCGCCGTGCGGTGACTGGACGGCGGTCTCCTGGTCCTGGTCCCACACCAGCGGCCAGCCCAGCGCCCGGCTCCAGAAGAGGCCGACCTCGCGGGTGCCGTCGCAGGCGATTTCCCCGAGCCGGCCGCATCCGGCGAGGAAGGTGTTGCCCGGCCCGATGACGCAGAACTCGTTGCCCTCGGGGTCGGCCAGCACGACGTGCGTCTCCTCGGGCCGCTGCCCGACGTCGAGGTGGCTGCCGCCGAGGGCCAGCGCCCGCGCGACCTGCTGCTGCTGGTCGTCGGGGCTGTCGCTGGTCAGGTGCAGGTGCATCCGGTGGGGCCCGGTGCGGTGCGGCCGGCCCGGCACGAACCGCAGGTCGGGTCGGGTGGCGGTGCCGGGCAGGTGGACGCCGCCGGTGCCGTCGGCGACGGTGTCCCGGCCGAGCAGGTCGGCCCAGAACCGGGCCAGTCGGGTCGGGTGCCGCGCGTCCAGGGTCAGGGTCAGGTGTCGCGGGAGCATCCCGGCACCGTAGCCACCCTCGCCGGGGGCGACAACGGCTTTACGCCGCGCGGCGACCGGGGTGGCGGCAGGGGTCCGGGCGGGGGACGGGCGTTGCCGCCCGGACCTGCCTGCCGACGACGGGGGCCACCGTCCACCACATCGACCCCGATGACTTTACGGAAACATTTCGGAAACTTCAACTGGTCGTGCGCGTCGAATCCCTGCCCACGAGCTGCGTCGGCAGGGAAACCTTTCGGAATTGTCGCCCGAAGCGAGGCCGGTCAGTGGCCGTGCCAGGACCGCCAGAGGGAGGCGTAGACGCCGTCGGCGGCGACCAGGTCGTCGTGTCGGCCGATCTCGGTGATCCGGCCGTCCTCCAGCACCGCCACCCGGTCGGCGTCGTGCGCGGTGTTGAGCCGGTGCGCGATGGCGATCACCGTCCGTCCGGCCAGCACCGCACCGAGCGCCCGCTCGGTACGCCGGGCGGTCGTCGGGTCCAACGCGGCGGTCGCCTCGTCGAGGATCAGGATGTCCGGGTCGGCCAGGACGAGCCGGGCCAACGCCACCTGCTGGGCCTCGGCCGGGCCCAGATCCCGTACCCCGGCACCCAGCGGGGTGTCGAGACCGTCCGGCAGGTCGGCGTACCAGTCGGCCCCCACCGCCGCCAGGGCGGCCCGCAGCTGCGCGTCGGTGCTCCCCGACGCGGCGAACGCCAGGTTGTCCCGCAGCGTGCCGAGGAAGACGTGGTGTTCCTGGGTGACCAGGGCGATCCGGCGGCGGCGCTCGGCCGGGTCGAGGTCGGTGACCGGCACCCCGCCGAGGCTCACCACCCCCCGGGCGGGCACGTCGATGCCGGCGAGCAACCGGGCCAGGGTGGACTTGCCCGCCCCGGACGGGCCGACCACGGCCAGCCGTTCCCCCGCCGCGACCGTCAGGTCGATGCCGTGCAGCACCTGCGGGCCGCCCGCGTACCGGAACGTCGCCCCGCGCACCTGCACCACGCGCCCGGTGGGCAGGGCCGCCCGGCCCCGGGGCTCCGGCGGCACCTGCCCCACCCCGAGCACCCGGGCGTACGAGGCGATACCGCGCTGCGCCTGCTCCACCCACAGCAACAGCCGGTCCAGCGGGTCGACCGCCTGTTGCAGGTAGAGCGCGGCGGCCACCACCTCACCCAGGCTGACCCGGCCCCGCGCCAGCAGCACACCCCCGGCGAGCAGCACGGCCCCGATCGGGATCGGATAGCTGCCCTCCACCACCGGGAAGAACACCGACCGCAGGGCGAGGGTGGCCCGCCGGGTGGCCCACACCGCGCCGATCCGGGCGCTGCCGTGGGTCACCCGGTCCCGACCCAGCCGCAGCGCCTCCACGGTGCGCGCGCCCTCGGCGGTCGTGGTCAGCGTCTCGGTCAGCTCCGCCGTCGCCGCCCCCTCGGCCAGGTAGGCCGGGGCGGCCCGGCGCAGGTACCAGCGCACCACCGCCACGATCGACGGCAGCCCGGCGAGCGCGACCAGGCCGAGCAGCGGGTCCAGCAGGAACACCGCGCCGAACAGCAGCGTCAACTGGGTCCCCGCGATGACCACCACCGGCACCACGTCGCGCAGCATGGTGCCCACCGTGGACACGTCCACCGAACTACGGGTGGCCAGGTCACCGGTGCCGGCGTGCTCGACCACCGAGACGGGCAGGCCGAGCAGGCGGGTCACGAAGTCCTCGCGGAGCCGGGCCACGGCCCGCTCGCCGAACCGGTGACCGGCGTACTGGGCGTGGCGGGCGAGCAACCCCTGCACCAGCACACAGCCACCGATCGCCAGCGCCAACCGGTCCACCGCGCCCACCCCGGCCCCGGCCGTGACCTGGTCGACGATCCGCCCGATCAGCCACGGCACGGTCAGCCCGGCGAGGGCGGCGGCGCTGTGCAACGCCAGCACCCCGACGACCGCCCACCGGTCGCCGGCGAGCACGTCACGGGCGGCCCGCCGGACCACCGCCGGGCCCGCGACCGGGAGTTTCGTCATCGTCCGGGCCGCCCGACCGGCGCGTCGTCGGTGCCGCTGGTCCGGGAGACCAACCGCCGGTAGTCCGGGTCGGCGGCCAACAGCGCGGCGTGCGTCCCGGTGCCGGTGACCCGGCCGCCGCGCAGGTGGGCGACGGTGTCGGCGTGCCCGAGCAGCACCGGCGAGGTGCTCAGCAGCACCGTGGTGCGACCCGACCGGGCCTGCCGCAGGCGCTGCGCCACCCGGGCCTCGGTGTGCGCGTCCACCGCCGACGTCGGGTCGACCAGGATCAGCACCTCCGGGTCGGCGAGCAGGGCCCGGGCCAGCCGGACCCGCTGCCGCTGGCCGCCGGAGAGGGTACGGGCCCGGTCGCCGACCGGGGCGTCGAGGCCGTCGGGCAGCCCCTCGACGACGTCGCGGGCCGACGCCACGTGCACCGCCGCGTCGATCCGGGCGTCGTCGACGGGCCCGTGCGGGCCGGCGAGGATCTGCCGCAGCGTCCCGGCGAAGAGGTACCCGTCGTGGTCGGCGACGAGGATGCGGGAGCGCACCTCGTCCAGCCCGACCGCCGTCAGCGGGACCCCGCCCCAGGTGACCGCGCCGGTGACGTACCGGCCCAGCCGGTCGGCCAGGGCCGCCGCGTCGGCCGGGTCGTCGGCGGCGACGCCGACCAACCGGCCCACCGGAACCGTCAGCCCGCTGTCCGGGTCGTGCAGCGGGGCCGGGCCGGCCGGGGCGGGACGGGTCGCCGGGCCGCCCACCGGGTCGGGGGCGAGCCGGAGCAGGTCGACGATCCGCCGGGCGGCGACCCGGCCCTGGATCAACTGGTAGCTGCCCTCCAGCAGGAACCAGACCGGCACGATGAGCACCGCCACGTAGCCGTACACGGCCACCAGCTGCCCGACGGTGATCCCGCCCGCCACGGCCGTGCGGGCGGCCAGCCACACCACCACGGCGAGGAACACCCCGGGGATGACGGTGGTCAGCGCGTCGACCCAGCTGAGCACCGCACCCACCCGGTAACCCTCGGCCCGCAGCCGTTGCGACCGGGCGGCGTACCGGCGGGCGAACAGGTGCCGGCCGCCCACCCCGGCGAGCACCCGCAGGCCGGCGACGATGTCGTCGGCCCGGGTGGTCAGCTCGCCCTGCTGCTGCCGGTAGACCGCCTCGGCCCGCTCCAAGCGGCGCAGCAACGGGCCGACGACCAGCGCGACCACCGGCACCCCGAGCAGCGTCACCAGCGCCAGCACCGGGTCGATCGACCAGAGGACCACGGCCGCGACCGCGTACGCCAACACCGCGCCCACCCCGGGGCCGGTCAGCGTGAGCACCTGCGAGGTGCGCACGATGTCGTACCCGCCGACGGTGGCGACATCACCGGCGGCGAGCCGGCGGGGCAGCACCGCGCCGACCCGGGCGAGCTGCCGCAGCAGCACCGCCGCCGAGCGGGCGCTGGCGTCCTCGCGGATGAACGTCATGGTCCGGTGCCGCATGATGCCCAGCCAGGCCAGCACCGCCCCGGCGGCCACGATCGCGGCGACCCAGCCGAGCAACGCCCGGGTGTCGCCGGTGCGCAGCCCGTCGTCGACGGCGCGGGCGACCAGGAACGGCCGCACCGACAGCCCCACCATCCAGGCCGTGCCGAACAGCGAGCCGCGTAGCACCCGCCACGGCTGGCAGCGGACCAGCCACCAGATGTACCGCAGCGGCCATGCCGTGTCCGGCGTGCCCGGGTCCGGATGGGGCAGGCGTGGAGGCACCGACCCAGGCTAGTCACCGGCCCCCGGCCGCACCGGCCCGTACCCGGCCACGGCGCGGTGGCGTACACCTCAGTGCCCGGCGGGGTGGCGGCATTGACGCGGCGTACGGCGACCGGCAAGCTCCTGTGCTCGGATCGTCGGCGGCGGGCGTCGCCGGCCATGGGGGAGGGTCGATGGCGCGGCGGACGGCCACCCGCGGGTCGGCGCTGCTCACCACGCTGCTCGTCGTCGGTACGGCGACGGTGGCCGTGCCCGACCCGGCCCGCGCGGCGGCGCCGGCCACGGTGTGCCGGGTCCGCGACGGGCGGCTGACCGAGATCTCCGGCATGGTCGCCACCGACTCCGGCTTCGTGATGGTCAACGACGGCGCCGACGAGGCGTCCCGGCGGCGCATCTTCTTCCTCGACACCCGGTGCGCGGTGGTGCGGACGGTGGCCTACCCGTCACGGCCCCGCGACACCGAGGACCTGGCGGTCGGCGCGGACGGCACGGTCTGGGTCGCCGACATCGGCGACAACGACCGGACCCGTTCGACGGTGGCGCTGTGGACGCTGTCGCCCGGGGCCCGCCGGCCGGTGCTGCACCGCCTGACGTACCCCGACGGGGCGCACGACGCGGAGGCGCTGCTGCTCGACGGGGCGGGCCGGCCGGTGGTGGTGACCAAGCAGGGCGGCAGCGCCGGCGTCTACGTCCCGGCGGGACCGCTGCGGGCCGGCGCGACGGTGCCGTTGACGCTGGCGGGGCAGCTCCGGTTGCCGCTCACCACGACCCCGAACCCGTACTCGTTCTTCGGCCGCCGGCTGGTCACCGGCGGGGCCACCGCCCCGGACGGCCGCTCGGTGGTGCTGCGTACCTACGCCGACGCGTTCGAGTACGAGGTGACCGACGGCGACGTGGTGGCCGCGCTCACCGGTGGCACGCCCCGGGTCGTGGCGCTGCCCGACGAGCCGCAGGGCGAGTCGGTCAGCTACAGCCGGGACGGCCGCTGGCTGCTCACCGTCTCCGAGACCGCCGGCCAGCCGCCTGGCACCCTGCCGACGGTGCTGCGCTACGCCCGCCCGGCGGCCCGCACGCCGGCCGTGTCGTCCCCGCCCGCCCCGACGGCGTCCGACCGGGCACCGACAGCGTCCAGCGGAGCCCCGACGGCGGGGTCCCCGGGCGCGGCCCCCGCCGCCGATCCCCGGGCCGGCGTCGGCGGGACCCGGTCGCTGCTGCTGGGGGTCGGGGTGATCGGCGTCGGGCTGCTGCTGGCGGCGCTGGTCGGGGTCGTCCGGGCGCGGCGGACCCGCCGCTGAAGCGGGGGACGGCGACGGCCCGGCATCCCGGTGAGGGATGCTGGACCCGTGCAGATCAGCATCCTCGGCCCGCTCGCCGTCGACGGCCGGCCGGTCCGGGGTGAACGGCTCGCCGCCGTGATCCGCACGCTGGTCGACGCGCGGGGCCGGGCGGTCTCCACCGCGCTGCTGGTGGACGCGGTGTGGGACGGCACGCCGCCCGACGACACGACCGGCGCGGTGCAGGCGCTGGTTTCCCGGGTACGCCGGCTGGGGCTGCCGGTGGTCGCCGTGCCGGGTGGCTACCGGCTGCCCGCCGAGCAGGTCACCGTCGACGCGGTCCGGGCCCGGTCGCTGCTGGAGCGGGGTCGGGCCGCCCTGCGCGACGGTGCCGGGCCGGCCGCCCGGGACGCCGCCGATGCGGCCCGGGCGCTGTTCCCCGAGGTCCCGGAGTGGGACACCGAGGCGACCAGCCGGCTGTTCGCCGACGTCGTCGCGTTGCGCGCCGAGGCGGCACTGACCGGCCCCGGCCCGTACGACGACGGTGACCTGCGGCGGCTGGTGGCGCGGACCCCGCCGGACGAGCCGTCGGCCGCCCTGCTGGTCCGGATGCTCGCCGCCCAGGGGCGCGACGCCGAGGCCCTGGAGGTGGTCGCGCGGTTGCGCACCGAACTGGCCGACCGCTACGGCACCGACCCGTCGCCGGTGATCAGCCAGGTCCACCTGGCGTTGCTGCGGGGCGAGCTGACCACCCCGGCCGCCCCGACGTCGCCGGTCGCGCCGACCCGGACCGTCCTGCCGGCCGCGTGGCGGCGGCCGGTGACCGCGCTCGTCGGCCGGGAACGGGACGTCGAGGCCGTGGAGGCGGCGCTGACCGAGGCGGCCCTGGTGACCGTCGTGGCCACCGGCGGCGCGGGCAAGACCCGGCTCGCCGCCGAGGTGGTACGCCGGGCGGTGGCGGCCGGCCGGCCGGCCCGGGTGATCGAACTGGCCGGCCTGCGGGCCGCCGAGGAGGTGCTGCCCGCCGTCCTGGCGGCCCTCGGCGGGGCGGACACCACGACGGCCGGCGGCACCCTGGGCCTCGACCGCCGGGTGCTCGCCCCGCAGGAGCGGCTGGGTGCCCTGGCGCCGGAACTCGACGGCCTGGTGGTGCTGGACAACTGTGAACACCTCCTGGACCCGGTGGCGACGGTCGTCGCGGACCTGGTCGCGGTGTGCCCACCGGAGGTGGCCGTGCTGGCGACCAGCCGGGCGCCGCTGGGTCTGGCCGGGGAACGGGTGCACCGGTTGACCGTGCTGCCCGACGCCGACGCGGTGGCGCTGGTCGAGTCCCGGGCGCGCGCCGGGGGTGCGGTGCCCACCTGGGACACCGACCGGGCGTTGGCGCTGTGCCACCGGCTGGACAACCTGCCGCTGGCCCTCGAACTGGCCGCCGCCCGGCTGCGGCACATGCCGATCGACGACGTGCTCGCCGGGTTGACCGACCGGTTCGCGCTGCTCGACGCCGCGCTGCGCGGCCTGCCGGAGCGGCACGCGAGCCTGTGGGCGATGGTCGACTGGAGCCGGGAACTGCTCGCCCCCGCCGACCGGGACCTGCTCCAGCGGGTCGCGGTGGTCCCCGCCCCGTTCACCGCCGACCTCGCCGCCGCCGTCGCCGGCCTCCCCGACGTCCGGCGTGGGCTGGCGCGGCTGGTCGAACAGTCCCTGCTGACCCTCGTCGAGGGCGACGGCCCGCCCCGCTACCGGATGCTGGAGACCGTCCGCGAGTACGGCGAGGCCCGGCTCGACGCCGCCGGTGAACGCGCCGCCGCCATGGCCGGCCTGGTCGGCTGGGCCCGCCGGCAGGCGGTCGGGCTGCTCGACAGGTTCATCGGCCCCGACCAGCTCGACGCGTTCGACCGGTGCGCCGCCGAGCAGGACAATCTCGTCGCCGGCCTGCGGTGGGCGGCCGGGCACGACGACGAACCGGCGGTGGTGGACATCGCCACCCCGCTGTTCCACCTGTGGGCGGTGCGGGGCCTGCACCTGGAGGTCTCCGGCTGGTCCCGGGGCCTGCTGCACCTCGACACCCCCGAGCGGCGACGCGGCTCGGCGATCGTCTCCGGCCGGGCCAGCGGTCGGTCGTTGCCCGACGCCGACCGGCTGGCCTGGATGTGTCTGCTGGTGGTGGTCAACGCCGGCATCACCGGCCCGCTCCGGCTCGCCGTGCTCGCCCGCCGGGCCCTGTCCCGGCTGCTGGCCGAGCGGCCCCGGAAGGTCTCCTCCCGGCACGCGGTGCTCGCCTCCGTGCTGCCGGCGTTCGACCAGCTCGACCCGGAGCTGGCGCTGCCGGGCACCACCACCCTGATCGAGCATCCCGACCCGTACGTGCAGGGCTTCGGCCTGTTCGCCCGCGCGGCGATCGGGGACAGCGGGGGTCTGCCGGCGGCCTCGGTGGCCGACGCCGAGCAGGCGTACCGTCGGTTCGAGACGGCCGGCGACCACTGGGGGATGGCGATGGCGGCGCAGGTCGTCGGGCACGGCCTGACCCCCACCGACGGCGGCTCCACCGAGTGGCTGGCACGCGGCGTGCACCACATGGAGCTGCTCGGCGCCACCCAGGACGTCCGCGCCGCCCGGGTGGTGCTGGACGTGCAGCTCGCGCTGCGCGGTGACCCGGCGGCCGAGCGGCGGTTGGTCGAGACGGCGACCCCCGGCCAGGGCGAGGAGATCGAGACCGCGCAGGCGAGCCTCGGACTGGCCCGCCTCGCCTGGCAGCGCGGGCGTCACCACGAGGCGCTCGGCCACGCCGACGCGGTGGTCCGCGCGCTGGCCGGCTGGCCCGGCCCGCCGCCGCAGCCCCGGGTCGTGCTGCGGGTCGCGGTGGCGGTGCTGCGCCTGCGGGTCGCCGAGGTCTGGCCGGCCGCCCGGCGCGACGCCGCCGCCCGCGCCGCCGACCTGCTGGCCGCCGCCGGCGCGGAGGCGCTGTCGTCGCGGGACCTGCCGGTGATCGGGACCTGGGCGTTGGGGGGCGCGGAACTCGCCGCCTGGCGCGACGACGTCGGGACCGCCCGGGAGCTGTTCGCGCTCGGCACCCGGCTGGGCAGCAACTCGGCGGCGTTCTTCCCGTCGGGCGTCGGGGAACGGCTCACCGCCGCCCTCGGTGACGAGGCGCGGCGGGAGCCGTTGCTGGCCGGGTGGCGGGCGCGGCCGGCCGCCGCGGCCACCGCCCGCGTCGGCGAGCTGATGGACGACCTGATCGGCCGGATCAGACCCGCCGACGGTACGCACGCAGCGCCAGTGGCATGAACACCGCCACGAAGCCGGCGCACCACAGCAGCGTCCACCACACGTGGTTGCCGACCGGGGTGCCGAGGAACAGTCCGCGCATCGCCGTCACCAGATGGGTCAGCGGGTTCACCGTCACCACCGCCTGCATCCAGCCCGGCAGGGTGCCGGCGGCGACGAACACGTTGGACGCGAAGCTCAACGGCATGATCAGCGCGAACATCACCCCCTGCACCGCGCCCGGCGTGCGGACCTTCATCCCGACGTAGACCGGCAGCCAGCTCAGGCAGAGCGCGAACAGCACCGCGAGCAGGCATCCGGCGAGCGCCTGCACCGGGCCGGACTCGATCCGGAAGCCGAGCAGGTAGCCGATCGCCAGCGTCGAGACGGTCACGATCACGTACCGCACCACGTCGCCGAACACCGCGCCGACCAGCGGTGCGGACCGGGGGACGGGCAGCGAACGGAACCGGTCGAAGATGCCCTTGGCGATGTCGGTGTTGAGGTTGACGCCGATCGCGATGCACCCGGTGGCGATGGTCTGCGCCAGGATGCCCGGCAGCAGGTACTGGAGGTAGTCGTGGGTGGAGCCGGCGACCGCGCCGCCGAAGACGTACACGAAGATGACCAGGAACAGCACCGGTTGCAGGGTGACGTCGATCAACGCCTCCGGGGTGCGCCAGGTCTTGATCAGGCTGCGTCTGGCCAGCGCCAGCGAGTGTCGCAGCAGCCGCAGCGGCCGGGGCTGCGCGACGACCGTGGACAGCGTCGGCCCGGTGCGGGGCGGGGTGCCGGTCAGGGTGCTCATGCGGCGACCTCCGTACGGGTGGTGTCGTCGTCGGCCGCGGTCCGGCCGGTGAGGGTGAAGAAGACCTCGTCGAGGCTCGGCAGGTGCAGCGAGAGTTCGGTGACCGTGATGCCGGCGGCGGCCAGCCGGGCGACGCTCTCGGTCAACGCGGAGTCGTCGGTGACCGGCACCGCGAGCACGCCCCTGCGGATCTCGTCGGCGGGCGCGCCGGAGCCCACCCGGGACAGGATCGCCGCCGTCGGGGCCAGGTTGGCCGGGTCGGTCGGCCGCACCTCCAGGGTCTGCCCGCCGACGACCCGCTTCAGCCCGTCCGGGGTGTCGTGGGCGATGACCCGGCCGTGGTCGATCACGGTGATCGCGTCGGCCAGCGCGTCGGCCTCCTCCAGGTACTGCGTGGTGAGCAGCACGGTCGCCCCGTTGGTCACCAGCGACCGGACGACGTCCCACATGTCCTCGCGCTTGGCCGGGTCGAGGCCGGTCGTCGGCTCGTCCAGGAAGATCACGTCCGGTGAGCCGACCAGGCTGGCGGCCAGGTCCAGCCGGCGGCGCATCCCGCCGGAGTAGGTCTTGGCCGGCCGGTTCGCGGCGGCGGTCAGGTCGAACCAGTCGAGCAGTTCGGCCGCCCGCCGCCGCGCGCCGGCCCGGCCGAGTTCCAGCAGCGTCCCGAACAGCTCCAGGTTCTGCCGTCCGGTCAGGTCCTCGTCGACCGAGGCGTACTGGCCGGTGAGGCCGATGGACTGCCGGACCCGCTCGGCCTGGCGTACCACGTCGAGGCCGTTGATCCGGGCGGTGCCGGCGTCCGGGGTCAGCAGCGTGGACAGGATACGCACGGCGGTGGTCTTGCCGGCCCCGTTCGGGCCGAGCACCCCGAGCACGGTGCCCCGGGGCACGGCGAGGTCCACCCCCTGCAACGCCCGGGTGGACCCGAAGGTCTTGACCAGGCCCTCGGCTTCGATCATCAACTCAGCTGTCATGCCGGCCAGCGTGCGCCGGCCGGCTGACACGGCGCCGACATGCCGCCGACATGCCGCCGACGCCCCCGCCCGGGGGTCAGCAGCGGACGATTGTCGCGTTGTTCAGGGTGATGTTGCTGATGGTCAGGTTGTCGGCGCAGGGGTTCTCCACGATCCGGTTGTTGACCAGGGTGAAGTTGCGCAGGGCGAGGTCCCGGTTGCCGGGGAACTCGGCGCGTTCGGCGAGCCGGACCTCGCCGCCGCCGCTGATCGTGCCGCCGTTGGTGGCCAGGCTCACCCCGTAGCAGTTCTCGATCAGCACGGCGTTGTTTCCGGTGTTGGCGATGTCGACCCGGTCGATCGTCGCGCCGCCGGACTCGGAGACGCAGAACACGCCCCGGCCGCCGCCCCGGGCCCGGACGGTGCCGACCCGGATGTTGGTCGGGTAGCTGTCGCCGATGCGGCCGTTGCGGTTGGCCATCCGGAACGCGGCGTAGCCGGTGCCGGTGCCGGCGTTCTCCGCGTCGACGGTGGTGACGGTGGCGTTGATGGTCTGGTTGAGCAGCAGGCCGGACTCGCCGACGTTGCGGGCGGTGACGGTGCCCACGGTCAGCCCGTCGACGCCGTACGTCTCCACCGCGTGGGAGCTGGCACCGGAGACGTACACGGTGTCGATCCGGACGTTGCGGGTCCACTGGCTGGTGTCGCCCCGGTTGTCGATGCGGACGCCGAGGCCGGCTGAGAGCCGCATGTCGAGCTGCCCCAGCACGACGTCGGTGACGTTGCGCAGGAAGACCCCGTACAGCGGGGTGCCGGTGAGGGTGAGGTGCTGCACCTCGACCTGGGTGGTGCCCCGGGAGTAGACGGGGGCCTGGTCACCGGAGCCGGTGCCGGTGACGTTGATCGTGCCGCACACGTCGAGGGTGGTGTAGCTGGGCAGCGAGATGCGCGAGTTGGCGCTCATCGTGCCCGAGCCGCGCACCACCACCCGCTGCTTGCTGGTCCGGCCGGGGGTGAGGCTGTTCACCGCCGCCTGCACGGCGGCCCGCAGGTCGGTGCCGGTGTGTACGGTCGTGCCACCGTTGCGGACGGTCCAGGTGCCGCCGGCCAGCACCGCCTCGGCCTGGAACGCGCCGCTGCCGCAGTCGGCCGTGCCGCCCGGCCGGGCGAGCTGCCACTGCTGGTTGGTCCCGTCGAGGTCCTGGTACTGCGAGATCGTCGCCCCGTCGGCGGTGGACCGTTCCCACACGTCGAGGGCCTTGCCGGAGTGCCGGTTGAGCAGCCGGACGTAGCCGCCGGCCGAGTCGACGAGCCGGAAGTGCTGCCGGGTGTTGCCGCCGGTCGCCGGGTTCTGCACCAGGGGGGTGCCGTCGACGGCGTTGGGCAGTTCGAGGACCTTGCCGCTGTGCGCCGAGCGGAGCTGGTAGTAGCCGCCGCCGACGTCGACGAACCGCCACCGCTGCACGGCGAGGTCGTTGCGGGTGTACTGCCTGACCGGCGCGCCGTCGGCGGTGGACCAGTCGTACAGGTCCATCGCCTTGCCGCTGTTGCGGTTGACGAGCACGTAGTCGACGCCGGTGTCGACGGTGGCCGCGGAGGCGGCCGGCGGGGCGACGACGGTGGCGGCGGCGACCAGGGCGAGGACGGTGACGACCAGCAGGCCGAGCCGTCGGGGACGGGGACCTCGGGTGGGGGAGGCGGGTGGCATGGGGCTCCTTCTGCGGTGACGGGATGCCGGGACGGGCCGTCTGCACCGTATCGACACCCATTGATTCGGGCAAACCCCGCCGGTCGGTGCCGACCGGGCAGGCCCGGACATCCGCCCCACCGGTCCGACGGACGGGCGGCCCGACGACGGCGCTCCGATGTGGGCGCTGTTATCGTCGGCGGCCGGGCGGCGACTGGGCGGCCCCCACACATCGAACAGGTGGTCGCCGTGACCCGGGCCCGTACCCTCGTCCCGCCGGTGCTGCTGGGCCTCGTCGTCGCGGCGCTGGTGCTGTCCGGCATCCGGCCGTACGACCGGCTGACCTGGCTGCTGGAGACGGTCTGGGTGATCGTCGGCGTGCCGGTGGTGCTGCTGGTGTGGCGGCGCTTCCCGCTGACCACCCTGCTGTGCTGCCTGCTGGCGGCGCACGCGCTGGTCCTCGTCGTCGGCGGGCACTGGAGCTACGCGCGGGTCCCGCTGGGCGACTGGGTACGCGACGCCCTCGACCTCTCCCGCAACCCGTACGACCGGCTCGGGCACTTCGTGCAGGGCTTCGTGCCGGCGATCCTGGTCCGCGAGATCCTCGTCCGGCGTTCCCCGCTGCGCGGCAGCCGGTGGCTCGCCCCGCTGGTGGTCTGCGCCTGCCTGGCCTTCAGCGCCTTCTTCGAGATGATCGAGTGGTGGTCCTCGGTGGCCGGTGGCTCCGCCGCCGACGACTTCCTCGGCACCCAGGGCGACGTCTGGGACACCCAGTGGGACATGTTCCTCGCGCTGGTCGGCGCGGTCACCTCGCTGGCCCTGCTCAGCCGGTGGCACGACCGGCAACTACCGGCCTCGACGCCCGCGCGCCCCGCCGCCGCCGTCCCGGTGGGCTGACCATCGGCCCCGACCCCGGACCACGGCGGGGCCGGCCGGGCGCGGGTGGTCAAGGGCGGGCGGGCCAGGCGTCGAGGATCGTGGCGACGTCCAGCGGCACGGCCGGGTCCGGAGCCGGCCGGGGCGGCGCCGCCGGTGTCCGGGCGAACCGGGGCGCCGGCGCCGGCTGCACCTCGCCCGCCACCTCGACGAAGGTGCCCCGGGCGGCGTTGTGTGGATGGTGGTGCGCCTCGGTGGGGGCGAGCACCGGCGCGACGCACGCGTCGAGGTCGGCGAAGACCGCCGCCCACTCGTCCCGGGTGCGCTCGGCGAACCGGGCGGTGAACCGGCGGCGCAGCTCCGGCCAGCCGCCCGGGTCGTACTGGGCGGGCAGCGTCGGGTCGTCGGCCAGGCCGAGGCCGGCCAGCAGCGCGGCGTAGAACGCCGGTTCCAGCGCGCCCACCGCCACGAACCGGTCGTCGGCGGTGCGGTAGGTGTCGTAGAACGGTGCGCCGCCGTCGAGCAGGTTGCCGCCGCGCGGCGCGGACCACCGGCCGTCGCCGAGCATCCCGTGCAGGAACGCGGTGAGCAGCGCCGACCCGTCGACCATCGCGGCGTCGACGACCTGCCCGAGGCCGGAGCGTTCCCGTTCCAGCAGCGCGGCCAGCACCCCGGTGACCAGCAGCATCCCGCCCCCGGCGAAGTCACCGAGCAGGTTCAGCGGGGCGTGCGGGCGGTGCCCGGGGCGGCCCAGCGGCTCCAGCGCGCCGGCCACCGCGATGTAGTCGATGTCGTGCCCGGCGCGGGCGGCCAGCGGGCCGTCCTGCCCCCAGCCGGTCATCCGGGCGTAGACCAGGCGGGGGTTGCGGTCCCGGCAGGTCCGTGGCCCGAAACCGAGCCGCTCGGCCACCCCCGGCCGGTACGCCTCGACCAGCACGTCGGCGCGCTCGACCAGGCGCAGCAGGTCGGCCACCCCGGCGGGGGACTTCAGGTCCAGCGTGGTGACCCGCCGCCCCCGGTGCAGCGGGCCGGTCGTCGGGACGCTGAGCCGTCCCGCGCCGACCCCGTCCGGCCGGTCGACGCGCACCACGTCCGCGCCGAGGTCGGCCAGCACCATGCAGCCGAACGGCGCGGGCGCGAGGCTGGCGAGCTCCACCACCCGCACCCCGGCCAACGGTCCACCGGCGGGCGCGTCGGGGTCAGAGGGCACGGGCGATCAGCTCCTTCATGATCTCGTTGGTGCCGCCGTAGATCTTCTGCACCCGGGCGTCGGCGTACATCCGGGCGATCGGGTACTCGGTGGTGTAGCCGTAGCCGCCGAACAGTTGCAGGCACCGGTCGACGATCTCGCACTGTCCCTCGGTGAGCCAGGCTTTCGCCATCGCCGCGGTGGCCACGTCCAGTTCGCCCCTGTCGTGCCGGCCGATGCAGTCGTCGAGGAACACCCGGCTGACCCGGGTGCGGGTGACGCACTCGGCGAGCACCATCCGGGTGTTCTGGTGGCCGATCAGCGGTTTGCCGAAGGCGGTGCGTTCCTTGACGTACGCGGTGGTCAGCTCCACGGCCCGCTGCATCGCCGCCACCGCGCCGACGCCGATGACCAGGCGTTCCTGGGGCAGTTGCCGCATCATCTGGCCGAAGCCGAGCCCCTCGGCCCCGCCGAGGAGGTGGTCCGCCGGCACCCGCAGCCCGTCGAAGAACAGCTCTGCGGTGTCGTTGCCGTGCAGCCCGATCTTGGACAGCAGCCGGCCCCGCCGGAATCCGGCCGGTTCGTCGCCGACCTCGCAGACCAGCAGGGAGATGCCGGCGGCCCGCTGCGCCGGGTCGGTCTTGACGGCCAGGATGACCAGGTCGGCGAGGCCGCCGTTGCTGATGAACGTCTTGGCCCCGGTGACCAGGTAGTCGTCGCCGTCGCGGACGGCCCGGGTCCGCATCGCCTGCAGGTCGGAGCCGCCGTCGGGTTCGGTCATCGCGATCGCCCCGACCAGGTCCCCCCGGCACAGGCCGGGCAGCCAGCGCCGCTTCTGCTCGGCGCTGCCGTAGGCGACCAGGTAGCCGGTGACGATGCCGCTGTGCACGGCCAGCCCGAGGGTGCTCTCCCCGACGTGCGTCTGCTCGTGCAGCAGGACGGCCTCGTGGGTGAAGCCGCCGCCGCCCCCGCCGTACTCCTCGGGCACGGACAGGCCGAGCAGGCCCAGCTCACCGGCGCGCCGGTAGTGGTCGCGGTCGGGGTGGCCCTGCGCCAGCAGCCGTTCGGTGTGCGGCAGCACCTCCCGGGTGAAGAAGTCGCGGGCCAGTGCGGCGAGGTCGTCGTGTTCGGGCGCGCGCCACGGCGGGGTGTAGGTGTCGAGTCCAGGCGTCGGCATGGCTCCACCCTCACGCCCTGTTGGCGAGGTGTCAACAATCCTTGATCAACGTCCGGCGTCGGCCCGCCCGTCAAGCGACCGGTGCTCCGCCCGCCGCCCGGCTGACGGGACCGGCCCGCCGACCCGGGACACGCCGCGCCGACCTGCCGATAGGGTTCGGCGGATGAGCGTTGACACCGAACCCCGGCGACGGCGGCTGGAGCCCGACGCCCGGCGGGGACAGATCCTCGCCTGCGCGGTACGGCTGTTCGGCGCGCGCCCGTACGCGGCCGTGTCGACCACCGACGTCGCCCGCGAAGCCGGGGTGGCCCGGGGCCTGATCAACCACTACTTCGGCACCAAGAAGCAGCTCTACCTGGAGGTCGTCCGGGTGATGGTGACGGTGCCCGGGGTCGCCGTCGAACGGCTGCCCGACGGCGACCTGCGCACCCGGGTCGACGCCAGCGTCACCTGGTTCCTCGACGTGGTCTCCCGGCACCGCGACTCCTGGCTGGCCGCCGTGACCGCCGGCGACATGGGCCACGACGCCGACGTCGCCCGGGTGCTCACCGAGGCCGAGGAGGTCGCGGCGGACAGCGTGCTCGTCGCGGTGGGGCTGGCCGACGTCACGACCTGCCGGGCCGAGCTGCGCGGCATGATCCGGGCGTACGGCGGGCTGGCCACCTCGACCGCCCGGGAGTGGCTCCAGCGGGGCGCGCTGGACCGTGACCAGGTGCACCTGCTGCTGACCGCCACCCTGCTGACCATCGTGGAGCAGGTCTACCCGGCCATCGCCGGCCGTCCCGTCGCGGCCCGCCCCGCCTGATCCGCCGACGGGCCGGGTCGACGCAGCTCACCGCGGTGCCCGTGGGGACGTCGTTGAACAATCGATGGTCGACGACCGTGTACCAGGTATGGGCTCAGCGACGTTCCGTCCCCGCACGTCCGGTGCCGGACGGCCCGACAACGCGGGCGGCCACGGCACTCCCGGCGGGTCGCGTGGCGTGCCACCCCGCCGGGTGCTCGGCCACGAGGCCCTGGTCCGGGGCGGCGGCTACTACTTCCTCGCCCACGGCACGGTCGACATGGACGGGTTGGCCCGTGCCCTGGCCGTCAGCCGGGCGACCCTCTACCGTGTCGCCGGCAGCCGGGACCGGTTGCTCGGCGAGGTGCTGTGGTGGCTCGGCAACCGGCTGCTCACCGACGCCCGGCGGGCCCGCCGCGCGGACGGGGTCGGCGGCGTCGTGGAGGTGACCCGGCACTACGTCGGGGCGCTGTCCCGGTCCGCGCCGTTCCGCCGGTTCCTCGCCGCCGAACCGGAACTCGCCGCCCGGATCCTGTTCACCACGCCGGGGCTGGTGCACCGCCGCTTCGTCCGCGCCCAGGTGGCGATCTTCCGCGAGGTGCTCGGCCCCGACCTGCGGGCCCTGCCGGGCGAGCCGGAGTCGCTGGCCTACCTCTACATCCGGATCGTCGAGTCCGCGCTCTACGCCGAGCTGCTGACCGGACGCCCGCTCGACCTGGCCCTGGCGGAACAGGCCCTACGGTCGCTGCTCACGTCGACGCCCCCGGCCTGAGCCGGGGGCGTCGGGCGGGTCAGACCGCGTGCGGGCAGCTGTCCCGGTACGCGGAGATCTCGGCCCCGGTCCGGGGCGCGGGGCAGAGGAACTGCTCGTAGCGGACGTCCCCGTCGACGAAGCGTTTGAGCCAGGAGATGCTGAACGACGCGATGGTGGTGTTCGGCGTGTTGGGCGCGAAGTGGCTCGCCCGGTTCAACTCCAGGTACGCCTTGTCCAACCCGGCGGGCAGGCTGGCGAAGAACGGCTCGGCGTGGCTGCGGGTCGGGGCGACGGTGTCGTTCTCGGCGCCCACGACCAGCGTCGGCACCTGCGACCGGGACCAGTTCTTGGTCAGGTTCCACGGCGTCAACGGGATCGCCGCCCGCAACGACGGCCGCGCGACGGTCGCCTCCAACGCGCCGCCGCCGCCCATCGAGTGGCCGATCACGCCCAGCCGGTCGCGGTCGATCCGGTCGCGCACCGTGCTGCTGTCCACCAGGAAGTCCAGCGCCGCCAGCAGTTGCCGGCCCCGGCTGGCCGGCTGGTCGGAGCGGGTCACCGTGTCGATGTTGAACACGACGAAGCCCTGGGAGGCCAGTCGCGGCCCCAGCCAGGCCATACTGGACCGGCCGGCGGTGAACCCGGGCGCGATCGCCACCGCGCCGAAGGTGCCCTCGGCGGTGCTGGTCGGGAAGTAGATGGTGCCGCCGCCGAAGCCCCGGGCGGTCAGCGCGGACACGGTCGTCTCGGCGGTCGCGAAGGGTCCCCGGGCGGCGGCGATGCTGGCCGCCGTCGGGGCCGGGCCACGGGCGTACCCGTCGGCGGCGTCGGCCGTCGGGACGAGGGTGAGTCCGGAGGCGACCAGCAGGCCGCTCAGCGTCATGACGAGCAGGGCGCGCAGTCGCCGCCACCGTCGGTCGGACGGTCGGCCGGCGGTGGCGGTGTGCCGCCCGGGACGGGGCGGTGAGGTACGGACGGAAGGTTGCATCGACGCTCCCACGGATCGACGGGCGGCCGGTGCGCTCTCCGTCGCGGGGTCGGCCCGGCACCGGCGGGGGAGGCCGGGACCGGGCGGCGGAGGACGTCGGCCGGGACGCCGGCCGGTGCGGCACGGCGTACGGCCGACGGTGCCAGGGTGGGAAGCCGCTGACCAGCCAGGACGGTGATCGTGAGACGGCTGTCGCAGCCTCCGGCTCAGCCCGGACGGTCCGTGGCGGGCCGCTGCACGGTCATCGGCACGGTGTCGAGCCGGGCCCAGTCCCGGCTGATCTCGGCGGCGGTGCGCAGCAGGCGCGGCAGGTGCTCGTCGGTGAGCCGCTCCAGTGAGGTCTCGGCGGCGTGCACGGTGACGTTGAGCGCGGCCACCACCCGGCCGTCGCCGTCGCGTACCCCGGTGGCGACCGACCGGATGCCGGCGGCCAGGTCCTGGTCGGCCAGGGCCCAGCCGCGCGCCCGCACCTCGCGCAGTTCCCGGTCCAGCTCGTCGCGGTCCGGCTGCCAGCGGGCGGCGATGCCGGAGCGGCTCGGCACGGCCAGCACGGCGGTGAGTTCCGCCGGGGTGAGGGCGGCCAGCAGCACCTTGCCCATCGAGGTGGCCACGGCCGGGAACCGGGTGCCGATGGTCACCGCGAGCGTGACGATCTTGGGCACCGCCACCCGGGACACGTAGACGATGTCGCTGCCGTCGAGCTGGGCCAGCGAGGTCGACTCGTCGGTCTCGGCCACCAGTTGCCGCATGTGCGGGCGGGCGACGTCCCAGATGCTCAACGAGTTGACGTACGCCACGCCCAGTTCCAGCACCCGGGGGGTGAGCGCGAAGCCCCGGTCGGCGGCGCGCACGTAGCCCAGCTCCTCCAGGGTGAGCAGGATGCGGCGCACGGTGGGGCGGGCCAGCCCGGTCACCGCGGCGATCTCGCTGAGCGTCATCGTCGGCTGGCCCGGACGGAAGCAGCGCAGCACGTCGAGGCCGCGCGCCAGCGCCTCGATGAAGTCGGTTCCGGCCTCGCGCCCCATGGATTCCCTTCGCTGCCTGCCCCGGCCCGGCGGGCGGTCACCCGCCGGGTGCGTCGGATGGCTAATGTTTCCACTGCGCCGAGCCGGCGTCCCACTCGGTGTAGGTGTACGGGTTGTCCAGCACCGCCGTCTCGGGGACGTCCGGGTTCATCCCCTTCTCCCAGGCGTCGACGCCCATGGCGTCGGTGAGGTGTTCGACGGTGCGTTCCACGGCGGCGCGGGCGGCGGCGAGGTCGACGTCGACCAGCCGGTGCTCGTGCTTGACCACCCGTCCGTCGACCAGCACGGTGTGCACGTCGCCGCGTTGAGCCTGGAACACCACGTGGCCGTAGGGGTGCAGGATCGGGAACATCACCGGCGACCGGTCGTTCTTGATCAGCACCACGTCCGCCCGGCGGCCCGGGGTGAGGGCGCCGACGAGGTGGTCGAGGCCGAGCGCCCGGGCGCCGCCCCGGGTGGCCCACTCCACGACCTGTTCGGCGCGCAGGTGGCAGTGGGTGACGGTCTCCTGTCGACCGTGCGCCTCGAGGTGTTCCCGGGACCGGTCGGCGCTGAGCGTGGCGCGCATCGCGGAGAACAGGTCGCCGCTCCACCAGACGCTGGTGTCCATGGACAGCGAGACCGGGATGTCGTGGTGGCGCAGCTGCCAGGTGGGCGGGTAGCCCTGGCCGGCGCTCTGCTCGCTCTCGGTGGACACCGAGACCGAGCCGCCGGTGGCCGCGATCCGGTGGTACGAGTCGCGGTTGAGGGTGGCGGCGTGCACGTAGACGGTCGACTCGGTCATGAACCCGTGCTCGTGCATCAGCCGGATGCCGTCGTCGTTGGTGGCCCCCCACACCCCGGCGTGGGTGGTGACCGGCACGCCGAGGTCCCGGGCGACCTCGAAGGCGGCCCGCTCGGGGAAGGCCGGGTCGCCGGTGACGTCGAAGGCCATCTGGAAGCCGAGCCGGTCGCCGCGGCCGTGGATGCGGCGGGTGACGAAGTCGCGGAACTCGGGGGTGGTGGCCCACTGCCACGGTCCCTGTTGCAGGTTGCCGTAGGCGAGCACGAACCGGCCCGGCACCGCCTCCAGGGCGTCGACGGCGGCGTCGGCGTGCTGCGGGGTCTGTAGGCCGTGTGACCAGTCCACGGTGGTGGTGACCCCGGCGTCGACCGCCTCGATGGCGGCGAGCAGGTTGCCCGCGTAGACGTCCTCGGGGCGGAACAGCTTGCCGGATTCCAGGTAGTACCAGACGAAGTACTGGGTGAGTGTCCAGTCGGCGCCGTAGCCGCGCATCGCGGTCTGCCACATGTGCCGGTGGGTGTCGATCATGCCGGGCATGACGATGCCGCCGGCCGCGTCGATCTCCCAGGTGCCTTCGGGCACGTCCAGCCCGACCCCGACGGCGGCGATCCGGTCGTCGACGACCAGCACGTCGGCGCGGGGGAGCACCGTGTGGGCGTCGTCCATGGTCAGCACCAGGCCGTTGCGGAAGACCACCGGCCGGCCCGCCGCCGGTGTCCGCCCCTCGTTCGCACTCATCGCCGCCACTTCCGTTCCGGGGTGCTTGCGGACGCATGTCCGCTGTACGGTCAGATCAGGTTTCGCCAGTGTGTTCCCGGTCACCGGTCATGTCAAGAACGAGTTACCGAGGTGTGTCCGATCGTTGCACACCGCGCGGAGGTGGGAGTTTCCCGAGAATCACGCCGGGGTGTTGACGTCCGACCGGCCCGCCGGTGAAACTGGCCTGGCGGACACAAGTCCGCCAGGCGGACAACGTGAGGAGTGGGTCATGGCAGAGGAGACACCGAGCCGGACCGGTCCGCTGCACGGCGTCGTGGTGGCCGACTTCTCCCGCATCCTCGCCGGGCCGTACGCCACCATGCTGCTGGCCGACCTCGGCGCCGAGGTGATCAAGGTGGAGGGGCCCGGCGGCGACGACACCCGCACCTGGATGCCCCCGGTCCGCGACGGCGTCGCCACCTACTACCTGGGCATCAACCGCAACAAGCGGTCCATCGCGCTCGACCTGAAGGACCCCGACGACCTCACCGTGGCGCACCGGCTGGCCGCCCGGGCCGACGTCCTGATCGAGAACTTCAAGCCCGGCGGGCTGCGCCGCTTCGCGCTGGACTACGACACCGTGGCCGCCGGCAACCCCCGGGTGGTCTACGCCTCGATCAGCGGGTTCGGCACCGGCGCGGGCGCGGCCTACCCCGGCTACGACCTGATGGTGCAGGCCATCTCCGGGCTGATGAGCCTCACCGGCGACCCGGACGGCCCGCCCTACCGGGCCGGCATCTCCGTGTTCGACGTGATGGCCGGGCTGCACGCCGCGATCGGCATCCTCGCCGCCCTGCACCACCGGCACGACTCCGGACGCGGCCAGCACGTCGAGGTCAACCTGCTCTCCTCGGCGCTGTCCGGTCTGGTCAACCACAGCAGCGGCTACGTCGCGGGCGGGGTGGTGCCCTACCGGATGGGCAACGCCCACCCCAGCCTCTTCCCGTACGAGCCGCTGCCCGTCGCCGACGGCGAGCTGATCGTGATCGCCGGCAACGACGGGCAGTTCCGCCGGCTCTGCCAGGTGCTCGACCTGCCGGAACTCGTCGACGACCCCCGGTTCACCCGCAACCAGGACCGCACCGCCAACCGGGAGGAACTGCGCCCGCTGCTGGTCGAGCGGCTGCGCCGGCGCACCCGCGACGAGTGGTTCACCGACCTGATGGCCGCCGGGGTGCCCTGCGCCCCGATCAACACCATCGACGGCGGGGTCGCGCTCGCCGAACGCCTCGGGCTGGACCCGGTGGTCACCGTCGGCGAGGGCGCCGCCGCGGTCCCCGGCATCCGGCACCCGATCACCCTTTCGGACACCCCCGCGCGGTACGGCGCCCCGCCGCCCGCGCTCGACGAACACGGCGAGGAGATCCGCGCGTGGCTGACCGGCAGCTAGACTTCCCGACCTCGATCGGCACCTCCGACCCGACCACCATCCGGCTGCTCGGTCAGGACCTGGCCGGCGACCTGATGGGCCGGGTGGGCTTCGGTGAACTGGCCTTCTGGCTGGTCGCCGGGCGTCGCCCCGGCCCCGGCGAGGTACGCGTCTTCGAGGCCGTCCTGGTGGCCCTGGCCGACCACGGCTTCACCCCTACCGCGATCGCCGCCCGGCTGACGTACCTCAGCGCGCCGGAGGCGTTGCAGGGCGCGATCGCCGCCGGCCTGCTCGGCGGCGGCTCCCGCTTCCTCGGCGTCACCGAGGACTGCGGGCGGTTCCTCGCCGACACCCTCGCCGGTCTACCCGAGCCGCCCATCGACGACGCCGGTTGGGACGCCGTCGCCCTGGACGCGGTCCGTGCCGCCCGCGCCGCCGGGCGTCTGGTGCCGGGGCTCGGCCACCCGGTGCACAAGGAGACCGACCCCCGCACCCCGGTGCTGGTCGCGATCGCCGAGCAGGAGGGGCTGCGCGGGCCCCACCTGCGGCTGTTCGAGGCGGTCGGCCGGGTCCACCCGCAGGTGCTCGGCCGTACCCTGCCGCTCAACGGCGCGGGGGTGTGCGGCGCTGCCCTGGCCGACCTCGGCCTGCCGATCGACCTGCTGCGCGGCTTCGCCCTGCTGGCCCGCACCGCCGGCCTGCTCGGCCACCTCGCCGAGGAGCGACGCCGCCCGCTCGGCATGGACATCTACCGCACCGTCGACCGCAACGCCCGGTACGTGCCGGACGACGCCGACTGATCCCACCCCCCACCGTCTGCGAGAGGAGCGGCCATGGCCCAGGTCGTCGCGGTCATCGCCTCCACCCACCATCCGTTCTACTACCGCGCCACCACCGCCACCGGTGAGGACCGGCCCCCGTTCGCCGACGAGTGGGCCCGCAAGATCCTCGCCTTCCGGGAGACCCTCACCCGGGCCAGGCCGGACGTGCTGGTGATGGTCGGCTCCGACCACTTCCACCAGCTGTGGCTGGACAACATGCCGCAGTTCCTGGTCGGCAAGGCGCCGTTCTACGACGCCAACTGGTACAACGAGGAACGCGAGTTCGGGCTGCCCCGGATGCTGCTGCGCGGCCAGGAGGACCTGTCGGCCCACGTGCTGCGCGCCGGTCTGGACGCCGGTTTCGACCTGGCCTTCAGCAACGAGCTGCGGATCGACCACAGCATCACCTGCCCGATCATCACGCTGCGGCCCGAGGCGGACCTGCCGATCGTGCCGATCTACACCAACATCTTCGCTCCGCCGCTGCCGCAGCCGAAACGGTTCGTGCAGCTCGGCGCGGCCATCCGGGAGATCGTCGAGAGCTGGCCCAGCCACCTGCGGGTGGCCGTCATCGGCACCGGCCACCTGTCGCTGGAGCTGGGCGGGCCCCGCCAGTTCGGCCCGCAGGGCCCGGACCCGGAGTTCGACCGCCGGGCGGTGGAGTGGATCGCCAACGGCGACCTCGACGGCTGCCTGTCCGAGGTGACCCTGGACAGCCTGCACGCCCCCGGCAACGCCACCCACGGCTTCATGGACTTCATGCTGATGATGGGGGTGGCCGGCGCGGGCGCCAAGGCCGACCACGTGGACACCCTCGACCTGTTCCACACCATGGAGGCGTACTTCACCTGGTACCCGAACGGAGCGCCGGCATGAGCCGCTACCTGGTCGACAAGTTCCTCTACACCGTCGACCGCGACCCGGAGCTGGTGGAGCGCTACCGCACCGACCCGCACGGCACGGTGACCTGGTGGGAGGCCGAACGCGCCAACGCCGTCCTCAACTGCCACACCGGCGAGGCGAGCACCTGGCTGCGCTTCACCGACGAGGAGCGCGACGCGCTGGCCAGCCACGACCACGTCCGGCTCTTCGCCCTCGGCGCGCACCCGTTCCTCACCCTGACCCTGTTCATCGCCATGTTCGAACGGGACCACGCCGAGCCGATGGCCTACCAGAAGCAGTACGGCCTGCGGCTGGCCCACTTCTCGCTGCCCTACCCCGACATCGCCACCTGATGACCGCCGGAGCCGACTCCGCGTCGATGCCCGCCGTCGTCGTCACCGGTCACGGCGCGCCACCCGAGGTGGTCACCCGCCCCCGGCCGGTGCCGGCCGACGGCGAGGTGCGGGTACGCGTCACCGCCGCCCCGCTGACCCCGCTGGACCTGCTGTGCGCCTCGGGCACCTCCTACCTGGGCGTCCCGGCCCTGCCGTACGTCCCCGGGGTGCAGGGTGTGGGCACCCTCGACGACGGCACCCCGGTCTGGTTCCCCACCCGGGCGGGGATGGCACCCGGCGACGGCAGCCTGGCCGGGTACGCGGTGGTCCCCGCCGCCGACCCGGTGCCCCTGCCGCCGGACGCCGACCACCGCCTGGTGGCGGCCCTCGGGCTCTCGGCGGTCGCCGCCTGGGCGGCGTTGACCCTGCGCGGGGGCCTACGCCCGGGGGAGGTGGTGCTGGTGCTCGCCGCCGGGGGCACGGTCGGGCAGGCCGCCGTGCAGCTCGCCCGGCTCGCCGGGGCGGGACGCGTGGTCGCCGCCTGCCGCTCCGACGCCGCCGTCTACTCCGCCCGCCGCTGCGGCGCGGACGCGGTGGTCCGGCTCACCGCCACCGACGAACCGGAGACCCTCGCCCGGCGGTTCCGGCAGGCCGCCGACGGCCCGGTGGACCTGGTGCTGGACCCCCTGTTCGGGGTGCCCGCCGCGGCGGCCCTGCGTGCTCTGGCCCCGGGCGGGCGGCTGGTCAACCTCGGCGGGTCGGCCGCGCCGAGCGCGACGATCGACTCGGCGACCCTGCGCGGCGGGTCGTTGCGTCTGCTGGGCTACACCAACAACGAGCTGACCCCCGCCGAACGGGCCACGGCGGTCACGCTGGTCGCCGGGCACGCCGCCGCCGGCCGGCTGACCGTCACCCACCAGGTGCGGCCCCTGGCCGAGGCGGTGGACGCCTGGGCCGACCAGCGGGCCGGCACCACCGCCGGCCGTCTCGTCCTGGTGCCCCCGGACTGACCGCGGGTCACCGCCGCAGGACGGGCGTCGCGTCCTGGGTGGCCCGGGACGCGCCGAGCCGGACGCCCACCACGAGGGCGACGACCGCGCCGACGACGAGCGGCAGCCGGACCCCGGTCAGCGACAGGGTCTCCCGGAACGCCGTGGCCCCGACGAGCACCCCGGTGACCGGTTCGGTCAGGGTCAACGCGACAAGGGGCGCGGCGAGCCGTCCGTGCTGGAACGCGGCCTGGTTCACCTGCACGCCGAGCAGGGCGACCACCAGCAGCGCCCACGACCTCGGGTCGAGGGCCAGGGCGAGCGGGTCGCCGTGCCACCGGGCGGCCACCGCCTTGAGCAGCGCGGCGCTCACCCCGTAGAGGACCCCGGCGGCGATGCCGAGCAGGGTGCCCCGGGCCGCGTCGCCGGCCCGTCGGGCGGCGAGCAGGCAGCCGGCGACGGTGGCGACGGTGCCGGCGGCCACCCACCACCAGGCCGACGCGCCCGGCTCGGTGACTCCGGCCCGGGGGTCGGCGGCGGCCAGGAAGGTGACCAGCCCGGCGGTGCCGACGAGGGTGGCGGCGAGATCGCGGCGGTGCACCGGCTGCCGGCTCCAGCCGGCCTCGATCAGGATGGCCATGAACAGCCCACTGGCCAGCAGCGGCTGCACCAGGGTCAGCGGGCCGTAGCGCAGGGCCAGGGCGTGGGCGCACACGCCGACGACGTCGGGGACCCAGCCGAGCTGCCAGAGCCGGGTCCGCAGCAGCCGCGACAGCAGCCGCAGATCCAGCGCCCGCCGCCGCTGCTGCTGTTTGGCCGCCCGCTGGTGCAACGTGGTGGACAGGGCGAACGCGAACGCCGCGACCAGCGCGGCCAGCACCGCGAGCGTCATGTCCCGTCCAGGTGGTCGCCGAGCGGGCCCACCGTCCACCCCCGCTGCCGGCACTCGTCGAGCAGGTGGGGGAGGGCGTCGAGGGCGGCCCGCCACGCGCCGGGGGTCGCCGTGCCGGAGGAGTCGTGCAGCAGCACGGTGCCGCCGCCGCGCAGCCCGCGACGGAGTTCGGCCAGCACCGACCGGGCGTCGGCGGTACGGGTCCAGTCCCGTCCCCAGCAGGTCCAGAGCACCGGCCGCAGGCCCAGCCGGTGGGCGGCCAGCAGGGCCGGTCCGGTCAACACCCCGTACGGGGGGCGGTAGAACCGGGGGGTCTGCCCGGTGACGGCGACGGTCAGCGCGTGCGCGGCGGCGAGGTCCCGGCCGGTGGCCAGCGGCCCCCGCAGCAGCAGGTTGCGGTGCTCCCCGCCGTGCAGGGCCACCTCGTGCCCGGCGGCGACCAGCCGCCGTCCCAGGTCGGGGTGCCGTCGCAGCATCGTGCCGAGCAGGAAGAACGTCGCCCGTACCCGGTGGGCGGCCAGCACCTCCAGGAAGCGCGGGGTGGACTGCGGGTCGGGGCCGTCGTCGAAGGTCAACGCGATCCGGTCCGGCGGTCCCACCCCGTCGAGCCGGCGCAGCAGCCGTCCCCGCAGCGCCGGCAGCGCGGTGACCGCCGGCGCCCCGTGCAGGCCGACGGCGGCCAGCCCGGCCGCCAGCAGGCCCGTCGTCCGCCACCTCACCGGCGGCCCCGTGACGCCGCGAGCAGCGCCGCGACCACCGCCACGGCGTCGCCGAGGTGTCGGCGTGGCCGGTGGTACGCCTGTCCGTTGCCGGGCACGGCGGCCAACTCGGTGACCAGTGCCTCCACGTCGGCCGGGTCGGCGGACAGCGGGACGAACCGGTCCCGCCGGCCGGTGGTCTCCATCAACGCCGGCCGCAGCTGCTCCACCGACGACGCGCGTCGGGTCAGACCGGCCCGCGCGAGGATGCCGGCGTTGGCCCGCCCGTGTCCGGGCAGCGGCCGGTAGGTCACCACCGGCACCCCGGCGGAGAGCGCCTCCTGGCAGGTGAGGCCACCCGCGTTCTCCACCACGACGTCCACCGCGCGCATCAGGGTCGGCATGTCGTCCACCCAGCCGAACACGTGCTCCCAGTCCCGGCGGAGCCGGTCGTAGAGCGGGGTGTTGCGTCCGCACACCACGACCGGTCGGGCCCAGCCGGTCGCGCCGACCTCCGCCACCGTGGTTTCCACGTCCCCGGCGCCCCACGCCCCGGCGACGATCAGCGCCAGCCGGTCCCGTTCGGGCAGCCCGAACCGGCGGCGGGCCTGCCGCCGGTCGGTGTGGTGCGCGCCGCCGAAGGCGGGTGACACCAGCGGTTGCACCGTCGTGACGGGCGTGGCGTCGGCGTCGACCGGGGGCACCTCGGCGTGCCGCAGCGCGTAGTACCGGTCCACGCCGGGGCTCAGCCAGGTGGGGTGGAGCGCGAAGTCGGTGACGTAGCTGACCACCGGGACGGTGAGCCGGCCCTGCCGGCGCAGCGGTCCGAGGAGTTGGTTGGCGAAGGGGTAGGTGGTCACCACGGCGAGGGTGTCCGGTGGGATGGCCCGGCCCATCCGGCGTCGTACCGGTCGCAGCAGGCCGCGGATCAGCGCGACGGACAGTCGGGACCGGGCGGTCAGGGTGAACAGGGCGTCGTAGCCGCGGGGGAGCCAGCGCAGCATGTCCCGGTACGCCTCCCGGAACACCCAGCGTACCGGGCGCGGCAGCACGTCCAGCAGGTTCAGCCGGTCCACCGTGAAGCCGCGTTCCCGCAGCCGGTGGGCCAGTTCGCCGGCTGCGGTGTCGTGGCCGGCACCGACATCCGCCGAGATCACGAGGACCCGCCCTCGGCACTCCATGCGAGCGCGGATACCCGTCGCGGGTCGGGACAGTCCCGGGGACGGGAGCTACCCGGTGCGGAAAACAGGAAGACGTCTTTACTGTTAACAAACTTTAATTTACGGTGGTGGCAATCGTTCCAGGTCGATCCGTCCGTACGGGCCGGAACCCCCGCCGCCGGACGACCGCCCCGCCCCGTCGAGGAGTGCCCCATGCGCCGCACGATCACCGTCCCCCTGGTGACGACAGGTGCCGTCGTCACCTCCCTGGGCCTCGCCGCGCCCGCCCAGGCCCACGGCTACGTCTCCGCCCCGCCCAGCCGCCAGGCCCTCTGCGCCCAGGGCAAGGTGCCCGACTGCGGTCAGATCCGCTACGAGCCGCAGAGCGTCGAAGGCGTCAAGGGGCTGCGCAGTTGCAGCGCCGGGATCACCCAGTTCGACGTCCTGGACGACGACAGCCGGGGCTGGCCGGCCACCCCGGTCGGCAGCACGGTCACCTTCACCTGGGTGAACACCGCCCGGCACGCCACCAGCAACTGGGAGTACTTCATCGGCGGCACCCGCGTCGGCGTCGTCGACGGCGGCGGCCGGCAACCCGACGCCACCGTCTCGCACAGCGTCAACCTCGGCGGCTTCACCGGCCGGCAGAAGATCCTCGCCGTCTGGAACATCGCCGACACCGCCAACGCCTTCTACTCCTGCGTGGACGTGCAGATCGGCGGAACCGGCCCCACCCCCACGCCGAGCCCGTCGCCCACCCGCACCCCGGGCCCCACGCCCACCCCGACCCGTACCGCCACCCCGACCGCCCCGCCGACCGCCGGCGGCAGTTGGACGGCCGGCCGCAGCTACCAGGTCGGCGACGTGGTCACCTACCAGGCACTGAGCTACCGGTGCCGGCAGGCGCACACCGCCCTGCCGGGCTGGGAACCGCCGTACGTGCCCGCCCTGTGGACCCGGATCTGACCCGGACGCCGACCATGCCGCTGCGCCGACCGGGCCTCCCGCCCCCACCCGCCGCCGGCCCCGGACGGGCCGGCGGCGGCCGGCCACCCGCGACCGTCGGCCGGCCCGGCCGCCGACGCCGGGGCACCATGGTCGCCGTGGCGGCCCTGCTGCTCGCCGGGTGCGCGCCCGCCGCGCCCCCGGCCACCCCCGCGCCGGCACCGGCGGGCGCGACTACCGTGATCGACGGACTCGACCTGGTGTTCCTGCACGCCATGACGGCCCACCAGGAACGGACCCTGGCCATCGTCCGGGCCGCCCCGCAGCGGGTCCGGGAACCCCGGTTGCGGACCCTCGTCGCGGCGATCGACGCCACCGAGACCGACGAGGTGGCCCAGGCCCGCCGGTGGATCAGCGCCGCCGGCCCGGACACCGGCCACCACCGGCACACCCACCCCGACCCCGGCGACACCCCCGACCCGGTGGCGCTGCTGCGTGGCACCCCGGAAGCCGGCTACGACGCCGCCCTGGTGGCGGTGCTCGTGCCGCAGCAACGGCAGGCCGCCGCGCTGGCCCGGGCGCACCTGGCGGTGGCGGTCGCCCCGGCCGTCCGCGACCTGGCCCGACGCATCGACGAGTCCCGCACCGCGCAGCTGCGACTGATCGCCACGTTGCCGGTCGCCCCGCCCACCCCCTGACCGCCGACCGACGCCGCAACCCCCGACACCACACCGGAAACGGCCGATTCCCCCACCCGTACGGTCAGCGGGCCGAATCGTTCGGTCACCCCCGCGACATCGATGTTCCTCGTGTTCCCGGCCACCGGTATAGTCCCGGCAATCCTTATTGGAGTGTCGCAGGGAATCCACGTGATCTGCGTGACGGCAGCTGGGCTGGAGGATGCGCTGTCCGGCTCACCATTCGTCGGACGGCGGCCGGAGGTCGCCCGCATCCGCGCCGCCCACGCCGACGGCGTCCGCACCGGCACCCAGGTGGTGTGCGAGGTGGTCGGCGACCCGGGGATCGGCAAGACCCGCCTCGTCCACGCCGCCCTCGACAGCTGCGCCCCGGCCCTGCCCCGGGCCGTCGGCACCTGCGTCGAGGCTGAGCGGGACATCCCGTTCCACGTCTTCCGGCACGCCTTCGGCGCCCCCCACCCCGCCCGCGCCGACCCGGGGCGGCCCACCGCCGGGGCCGAACCCGACGGCCTGCCGGCCCTGCGCTCCGTCGGCCCGCTCGACGTACGCCAGTTCCGCACCTACCAACTGGCCCGCCGGCTGCTCACCCTGGCCGCCCGGGACGGGCTGGCCCTCGTCCTGGACGACCTGCACTGGGCCGACACCTCGTCCACCGGGCTCGTCACCCACCTGCTGCGCTACCCGGTGCCCGCGCCGCTGCTGCTGCTCCTGGTCTACCGGCCCCGCCAACTCGACACCGCGATGCCGTTCGGCCCGCCCGACGCCGGCGTCCCCGGCGGCCGGGGCCGGGAGCGGATCGAACTGGGACCCCTCAGCCTCGCCGACACCGTCGCGCTGTACCCGCACGACGACCCGGCCGAACTGGGCCGCCGTCACGACCGGGCCGCCGGCAACCCCGGCTACCTCGCCGCGCTGGACGGCGTCGGCCCGGACGGCGACCGGGACCCCCCGTCGACCGCCGGGCCCCGGCTCACCGACCGGGCCGTGGCCACCCTGCGCGCCGAGTGGACCGGCCTGTCCCCGGTCGACGCGACGTGCCTGCGCGCCGCGGCCGTGTGCGGCACACCGTGCGGGGTGGACCTGCTCGCCGAGGTCGCCCGCCTGCCGGCCCGGGAGGTGACCGAGTCCGCCTGGCGACTGGTCCGCCGGGACCTGCTGCGGGTCGTCCCGGCCACGGCCCGGTTCACCTTCCGGCATCCGGTGCTGCGCGCGGCGGTCACGCAGGACACCGACCCGGCCTGGCGGGCGGAGGCACACCACCGGGCGTTGACCGTGCTGCTCGCCCGGCAGGCCCCGCCGGCCGAGCGGGTGGCCCAGGCCGAACACCTGCTCGGCCTGCCCCACGGCCGGCCGGTCGAACCCTACGTCGACGTGCTCTGCCGCGCCGCCGGGGAGATCCGCGGCGACGCCCCGGAACTGGCCGTCCGCTGGCTGCGGACGGCGTTGCACGCGGTACGCCCGCCGGCCGGCTCCCCGGACACCCGGCACGACGTCACCCTGCTGCTGGCCCGGATCACCGGCGAGATGGGCAACCTCGCCGAGAGCCGCGCCCTGCTGCGGGAGGTCGTCCCCGAACTGCCCGTCGATCCGACCGGCCGCCGGGCCGCCGCCGTCGCCCAGTGGGTGCGGGTGGAACGCCTGCTCGGCAACTACGCCGAGGCCGCCGCGATCAGCCGCCGGGAACTGGTCGGGACGCCGACGCCGACCGCCGGGGCGTACCAGCTCGCCACCGAACTCGGCGCGATCGGCATCCTGTCCGGTCACCCGTCGCCGGTGCCCGGCGGCGCACCCGACGGCGAGGCCAGCGGCATCGACCGGGCCGGCCTGCTGGCCGTCCGCGGACTCGCCGCCGCCCACGACGGCGAGGTGCAGATCGCCCGGGAGTTGCTCGCCGCCGGCGCGCCGATCGTCGACGCGCTGCCCGACCGGGACCTGCGCGAGCGCCCCGACTGCCTGCTGGCGTTCGGACTGGCCGAGCTGTTCCTGGAACGCCCCGCCGACGCCACCCGGCACCTCGACCGGGGGATCACCCTGGTCCGTGACGCCCACCGCGACGACGGCCTGTGCCAACTGCTGCTCGGCCGCAGCCAGGTCGCCTACCACCGGGGCCAGCTCGGCACCGTGATCGGACTGACCACCGAGGCCGGCGGCATCGCCCGCCGGATCGGCAGCCGCTCCCTGCTCAGCTTCGCCCTCGCCTTCGAGGCGCAGGCCACCGCGTGGCGGGGCGGCCCGCGCGACGACGATCGGGCGGTGGCCCTGGCCCGCACCGCCGTGGACCTCGCCAACGACCTCGACAGCTGGTCGGGACGGACCGCGGCGACCGCGCTGGCCACCGCGACGCTGCTCGCCGGGGACCCCGCCACCTGTGTGGAGATGCTCACGGACGCCGGTGGCGACAGCCGGCTCACCCGTCTGCAGGCCTCCCTGCGACCGATGTGGCACGAACTGCTCTGCGCCGCCGCCCTGGCCGCCGGGGACCTGCCCGAGGCGTACCGGCGGGCCCGCGCCGCGCTGGCCGCCGCCGACCTGCTCGGCCTGCCCGGTCAGCACGCCTTCGCCGAATCGGCGTACGGGGAGGTGCTGCTCGCCCGGGGCGAGGTGCTGACGGCGCTGCCGTACCTGCGCACCGCGGCGGACCGGTTCCGGGCCGCCGGCATGATGCTGCGGCACAGCCTCGCCCTGGTCGCCATCGCCCGGGCCTCCGAGGCGGTCGACCAGGGCGGCCCCGCCCTCCGGGCCCGCCGCCGGGCACAGGAGCTGGCCGCCCGGTGCGGCACCGAACGGGTCGGCCTGCGCCTGGCCCGGCCGGTGCGGGCGCTCACCGAGACCGCCCTGACCGACCGGGAGTGGCACATCGCCCGGCTGGCCAGCACCGGCGTCACCAACCGCCTGATCGGCCGTCAGCTGCACATCAGCCCCCGCACCGTGGAGGCGCACCTGACCCGGATCTACCGCAAGGCGGGCGTGGAGTCCCGGTCCGGTCTGGTCGCCTGGGTGTCCCGTTTCGACGACACCGACCGCTGACCGGGACGCCCGGTCCGGCCGGCGCGTCAGCCCTTGTCGACCAGGGCGGCGTCCCCGACGGGCGTCGGCGCGCCGGAGCCGTTGTCCAGCAGGCCCGCGATGTGCGCCTCGGCCTGGTGCTCCACCGCCAACCGGAACGCCTCGGTGAGCACGTTCACCACCCCCTGGGTGAGCAGGATCGTCTCCCGGTCCCCGTCGGACCACGACGGCCGGGACCCGCTGCCACCCAGTTCCGGGGCGAGCGTCAACATCCGGGCGGTGACCGCCGCGACCAGTTCGTCGGCGAGGGGCCGGACGCTGTCGAGCACCTCACTGAGTGCCTGCAACGCCGGCACCGTGCCCATCCGGACCCGGTGCAGGTCCAACGCGGCACGCAACGGCCGGGGCCGCACCGTGCGCACCGTCCCGTCCGGGGCCCGCCCGATCACCCCGTGCCGGGTCAGCGCGTGGGTCAACGCGGGACGTTCGGCGGCCAGCCGTTGCAGCATCGCGGTCAGCCCGTCGGGGGTCTCGTCACCGGTCCGGACGCCGAGCATCGCCTCGATGGAGACCAGGTTGAAGCCCTGCCGTTGCAGGGTCAGGATGGCCTCCAGCCGGCGGACGTGGGAGTCGTCGTAGAGCGCGACCCGACCCCGGCGCACCGGGGGTGCCAGCAGCCGGCGGGCCTGGTGGGCACGGATGTTCCGCGCCGACATGCCCACCTTGCGGGCGAGTTCCTCCACGGTGTAGCCGACCGGGGCACCGGCGGTCGCCGGCCCGGTCGTCACCCGGTCGATGGTCACGGTGGCCTCCGCCTGCGTCGGGGACGGGGTACGGCGACCTGCCGGCCGGTTGCGGCGGACGGCAGACTCCCCGCGGCCGAGCGTATGGCCGGGCCTGCCCGCGCGACAGAAGGGGAACCACTACTTGCCCCCGACGGCGACCAACCATTATCCTCCGTGACCGCGCGATCACGATGGTCCTGGACGGAACGGTTCGCTGTCAGCGTCCCGGGGCGTCGGTGACGCGGGCCGGGGCGGTGAACGGCAGCAGCACCCGGAACACGGTCGAGCCCGGCACACTCTCCACCCGGATGTCGCCGTGGTGCTTGTTGACCACGATCCGGTACGAGATGTCCAGCCCCAGCCCGGTGCCCTCACCGACGGCCTTGGTGGTGAAGAACGGCTCGAAGATACGCGGCCGGACCGCCTCGGGAATCCCCGGCCCCGTGTCGACGACCTCGACGGCCAGCAGGTCGCCGGCCCGACCGGTGCGCAACGTCAGGGTGCCGTCCGCGCCCATCGCCGACAGCGCGTTGTCGATCAGGTTCGTCCACACCTGGTTCAGCTCGGCCGCGTACGCCGGAATGGGCGGCAGGCCCCGGTCGTACTCCCGGACCACCCGGACCCCCGGCGGGACCTTGGCCTTGAACATGACCAGGGTGGCGTCGAGCAGGTCGTGCACGTCCACCACCTGGTGCGGGGCCCGGTCCAGCTGCGAGTACTGCTTGGCCGCGCCGACCAGGGTGGAGATCCGGGTGACCGCGTCGTCGATCTCGGCCATCAACTGCTCGGTGTCCAACGTGTACGACAGCCACCGCACCGCCGACTCCAGGTCCTGCTGGCCGACCACCTCGCGGACCTGCTCCAGCCACGCGGTGTCCAGGCCGGCGGCGACAAGCGTCGGCGCGAGGTCCCAGCCGGCGGTGACCCGCTGCTCGTCCAGCCAGTCGGCCAACGCGTCCTCGGCGTCGCTGGCCGCCATCGGGGACAGCTGCGGCGCGCGGGCGGCCCGCTTCACCGCCTCCTCCTGCAACTCCACCAGGGTGTGCAGCCGCCGGCCGTCGAGCCGACCGTCGGCGATCATCGCCAGCTTGTGCCGCATCCCGGCGACCCGGTCGCGCAACGCCGACGTGGCCCGGACCGCCGCGCCGGCCGGGTTGTTCAGCTCGTGGGTGAGCCCGGCCGACAGCGAACCCAGAGCGAGCAGCCGTTCCCGCTCGCCGATGATGGTCTGGGTGTCGCGCATCCCGAAGAACAGCCCCTCCAGCAGGTGCATGGCCATCGGGAACCAGGTACGCACCGCGTGGGCGAACGTCTCGGCGGGCAGCACCAGGAACGCGGCGTCGGTGACCGCCCGCAGCGTGTTCAGGTAGACCTGGTCGACCTGTGCGCCGAGGTACGCCTGGGTGGCCCCGCCGTACACGCCGCGCTGGTCGGTGCGGGTGACCTCCAGGTCGTCGCCGTGCACCCGCCGGCTCATCGACACGGTGCCGGAGAGCAGGGTGAAGAAGCAGGTCGCCTCCTCACCCTCGGCGTAGACGACGGTGCCGGCGGCCCGCTGCTCGACCCGGCCGTGTTCGGCCAGCCAGTCGAGCTGTTCCGGGTCGAGGGCGGCGAACAGGAACAGCTCCCGCAGCTGCTCCGGGGTGAGTCGTTCGTCCGAGTCGCTCACTGTGCCTCCAGGTAGCGGTGTACCAGCGAGACGGCCATCGCACCCTCACCGACCGCCGAGGCGACCCGCTTGACCGAGGAGGCCCGCACGTCACCGGCGGCGAACACCCCCGGCAGGCTCGACTCCAGGTGGTACGGGTCGCGGGCGAGGGTCCAACCGGGTGGTTTCCGGCCACCCGCCGTCAGGTCGGGGCCGGCGACGATGAAGCCCCGCCCGTCGCGGACCAGCACCCCGTCCAGCCATTCGGTGCGCGGCTCCGCGCCGATGAAGATGAACAGCCAGGAGGCGTCCACCTCGCGGACGTCGCCGCTGCGGGTGTCCCGCAGCCGCAGCCGCTCCAGGTGGTCGTCGCCCTCGCCGCCGACCACCTCGGTGTGCGGGTGCACCACGATCCGGTCGATCCGGTCCAACTGCTGGATCAGGTACGACGACATCGACGCGGTCAGGTCGGCGCCCCGGATCAGCAGGTGCACCCGGCTGGCGTACCGGGAGAAGTGCACCGCCGCCTGGCCTGCGGAGTTGGCCCCGCCGACGATCCAGACGTCCTGGTCGACGCAGCTGGGCGCCTCGGTCGACGCCGCGCCGTAGAACACCCCGCGCCCGGTCAGGTCGGCCAGGCCCGGCGCGTCGAGCACCCGGTAGGAGACCCCGGTGGCCAGCACCACCGTGTGCGCGGCGATGGTGCTGCCGTCACCGAAGTGCAGCAGCCGGGCCGCCCCGGCGCTCTCCAGCCCCACCACCTCGCGGGTGCTGAGCAGCTCAGCGCCGAACTTCAGCGCCTGCCGGCGGGCCCGGTCGGTGAGCTGGGCTCCGGAGACCCCGTCGGGGAATCCGAGGTAGTTCTCGATCCGGCTGCTCTGCCCGGCCTGGCCGCCGGTGGCCCGCCGCTCCACCAGCACGGTGCGCAGCCCCTCCGACGCCCCGTAGACGGCGGCGCCCAGCCCGGCCGGGCCGCCGCCGACCACCACCACGTCGTAGAAGTCGGCGGACGGGGCGACGGTGAGCCCGGCCACCGCCGCCAGTTCCGCCTCCGTCGGGGCGACCAGCGCCTTGCCGTCCGGGGTGACCACCAGCGGCACGTCGGTGGCGTCGGCCCCGGCGGCGGCGAGCAGCCGACCGCCCTCCGGGTCGTCGGTGAGCAGCCAGCGGTAGGGCACCAGGTTGCGGGCGAGGAAGTCGCGGACCGCGAACGACGGGGCCGACCAGCGGTGCCCGACCACCCGGATCTCGTCGCTGGCCTGGTCGGGGCTGGCCGCCCAGGCCTCCAGCAGGGTGTCCACCACCGGGTAGAGCTTCTCCTCCGGCGGGTGCCACGGCTTGAGCAGGTAGTGGTCCAGGTCGACCACGTTGATCGCGTCGATCGCCGCGTCGGTGTCGGCGTACGCGGTCAGCAGCACCCGGCGGGCGGCGGGGAAGAGGTCCATCGCGGCCTCCAGGAACTGGATGCCGTTCATCTCGGGCATCCGGTAGTCGGCCAGCAGCACCGCCACCCGTTCGCCCCGCAGCTTGATCTCCCGCAGCGCCTCCAACCCGCCGGGGCCGGAGTCGGCCCGGACCACCCGGTAGCGGTCGCCGTACCGGCGGCGGATGTCGCGGGCGACCGCCCGGGAGACGGCGGGGTCGTCGTCGATGGTGAGGATCACCGGCTGTGCCATGGTGCCCATGTAAGCACAGCCGTCGGGCCGGGCGTCCGTGCCGCCGACGGCGGTCCGGGGGTGGGTGGCCCGACGGTGGTTATCCGTTGGTTTTCTCCCGGACACGGCCTATGGTGGGCCGCATGTCCCCGGCCGTCAGCCCCCGCCCGACCGCCACCGGTTTCCCGGTGGCGGTGGTCGTGGTCGGCCGGCGCGGGGCGGCGGTTCCCGGCGCGACCCTGCCCGCCGTCGTGCCCACCCAGGGGCGGCCGAGCCCGATCCCCGCCGGGCGTGGCCCACCCGGAGACCGAGCATCCTCCGGAACGGCCACCAGGGCGAAGCCAGCAGGCTTCGGCCCTTTTTCTATTTCCCGACCCTGTGACCCGAGGCACCCATCCCGAAAGGACCCGTCCATGAGCACCGATCTGCACGACCAGGCCGACCAGCACCGGCTGACCATGCTCCGCCAGAGCCTCACCGACCAGTTCGCGTCGCAGACCGCCCGGTTGACCGAGCTGACCGCCGACACCGGCGACCCGGCCGAGGCGCACACCCGGGGCGCGCTGATCGCGGCCACCCGGCAGAGCCTGGACCACCTGGCGGGCGCGTTGCGCAGGATCGCCGAGGGGAGCTACGGCCGCTGCGAACGCTGCCAGGTGGCGATCCCGGCCGAACGGCTGGAGGTGCTGCCGCAGGCCCGCTTCTGCGTCCCCTGCCAGCAGAAGGCACACGGCTGACCCGCCACACCCGGCACCGTCGGCGGGCCGGTTTGTGTGCGCCGCCGGCCGGTCCCGGCGCCGGCATCGTCACCTGCGCGGCGTGTCGTCGCCGTCGCGCGGGTGCGATGCCGGCACGAGATCCCAGCGCTTGAGATCACCTGTCGACGCCGGACTCCTCACACGGCCGGGGCCGGTGCGCGGCGCTGGAGAGCAGGCGGGTGGGGCCGGCCCGGGTGGGTGGGCCCCAGTGGTGGTTTCGCATCCTTTCGAGCTGATGACGTTGACGCATCACCCGTCGAGGTGCACACCCGAGAGACCGCGAAACCTGCCTGTGGTGTGCCTGACCGGGAACTGAGTCGTTGACGTCGTCAGATCGAAAGGACGCGCACCGCACCTGCGGCCCGAGACAACCCCGGCCCAGTTCCGGATGGGCCGCCCACATCCCCTCCCCGGGGCGCGGCGGTACCCGGAAGGACCGGCCGGCCGATCCTTCCCACCTAGCAGCCTAGGATGCCCTGGAGGTGATGACCCCGGCCCACCGCCCGAACCCGGAAGAACGGTCACCGGACCGGGTAGGGAGAGGACGGAATCGGGGTCAGCCCGTGGGCCGGTCGAGCCGGTACGGTGCTCGCCGTGACCGCAGACGATCGTCGGGTGGCCGGCCCGGTCGCCGTGCTCGCCAACCCCGCCGCCGGCCGGGGCCGGCACCGGGCGCTGCTGCCCCGGGTCCTCGACGGCCTCGCCGCCGCCGGCCGCCCGGTGGAGCTGCT
>NZ_JACGMO010000063.1:0-40440 GCF_015354745.1 Micromonospora sp. S-DT3-3-22 | reverse complement strand
CCGGCCGGTGCGGGGTGCGCCGGCTCCGTCGCGGCGTCGCCGGCAGCGTCGGCGGTCGCGTCGGTGGTGGCCGCGACGACCGCCTCGGCGGCGGCGACGACGGCCTGCTCGGGGGTCGTCCCGGTGGTGCCGGGCCGGGTGCGTTCGGGCACGGCGGGCGCGGGTCGGAGCAGTTCGGCGAGCCGCTCGGGGGTGCCGGTGGCGAAGATGGCCGGTGGGCTCACCGCGACGCCGAACTCCTCGGTGAGCGCCAGCGCCGCGCGGGTGACGTTGGCCGAGTCACCGCCGAGGTCGAAGAAGTTGTCGGTGACCAGGAACTCGTCGTGGCCGAGCACGGCGGCGAAGACCCGCGCGATGCGCTGCTCCGGCGCGACGGTCGATGCCGGCACCACGGCGGGCTCCGGCACGGTGGTCGGCTCGGGCACCACGGCGGGCTCCGGCGCGACGGTCGACTCCGAAACGACGGTGGGCGACGGCGCGACGGTCGACTCCGGTGTGCCGGTCGGTTCCGGGGCGGGCCCGGTGACCGTCGGGGTCGCGGCGGGCGCGACGGAGGGGACGCCGGTGCGGATGATGGTGTGCCGGTCCGGCAGCGGCAGCCGGCCACGGGCGATCTTGCCGTTGTCGGTCAACGGCATCGCGTCGAGCCGTACGTAGGCGTCCGGCACCATGTACTCGGGCAGCCGCCGGCCGACGAAGGCGTCCAGCTCCGCCTTGACCAGGGTGCGGTCGCCGACGAGGTACGCGGTCAGCCGCGGTTCGCCCCGGCCCTCGAAGGCGACGGCGATGACGGCGGCGGCGGTGACGCCGGGGAACTCCGCCAGGACGCGTTCGATCTCGGCCGGTTCGATCCGGTTGCCCCGGACCTTGACCTGCGAGTCGGCCCGGCCCAACCACTCGATCGCGCCGTCGGCGTGCCGCCGGACGGTGTCCCCGGTGCGGTAGAGCCGCTGGCCGCTGACCGGGTGGGTGAGGAACACCTCGGCGGTCCGGTCCGGACGGTTGACGTAGCCCCGGGCCAGGCCGACGCCGGACAGGTACAGCTCGCCGGTGTCGGTGGGGTTCAGATCGGCGTCGAGCACGTGCAGGGCGAGGTTGGGCAGCGGTTCGCCCAGGGGCAGGAACGCGCCGACCGACTCGACCCGGTGGGCCGACGCCCAGATCGTCGCCTCGGTGGGGCCGTAGAGGTTCCACAGGGCGTGGGCGGTGCCGTGCAGTTGCTGGGCGGTCGCCGGCACCAGGGCCTCGCCGCCGGACAGGACGGTGAGCTGGGGCGTCGGCGTCCAGCCGGTCTCCAGCAGCAGCCGCCACATGCTCGGGGTGGCCTGGGCGACGGTGACCTCCCCGATCAGGTCGGCCAGCCGGTGCGGGTCGCGGGCCACCGCCCGCGACGCCAGGGTGACGGTCGCGCCGACGGTCAGCGGCAGCAGCAGTTCCAGCAGGGAGATGTCGAAGGCGACGGTGGTGTGCGCGAGCACACGGTCGGTCTCGGTGGTGCCGAGCCGTTCCCCGATACCGGTCAGGAAGTTCGCCAGCGCGGCGTGCCCGATCTCCACCCCCTTCGGTTCACCGGTCGACCCGCTGGTGAACAGCACGTAGGCGAGGTCCGCGCCGGTGACGGTGGGCGGCACGGCCAGCGCGGACCCGTCCGGGCCGGGGATCGGCAGCACCGGCCCGACCGACTCGCCGCACGCGAGGCTGGGTGCGTCGGCGAGGATCAGGTCGCACTCGGCGACCTGCACGTAGCGGCGCAGCCGCTCCACCGGGTAGTTCGGGTCGAGCGGCAGGAACGCCGCACCGACCCGGAGGATGCCGAGCATGGCCGGGACGAGGTCGGGGCCGCGCTCGGTGAGCAGGCCGACGACGGACCCGGCGCCGAGCCCCTGGTCGTGCAGGTGGGCGGCGATGGCGTCGGCCCAGGCGTCCAGGGTGGCGTAGTCGATCGTCCGGGCCCCGCTGCGGACCGCGACGGCGTCCGGCCGGGCCGCCACGGTCGCCGCGACCAGGTCCAGCACGGTGGGTACGGAGGCTGCTTCCTCGGCCGCACGGTCCGGGTGGGACGCGACGTCGGTCGGCCCGGCGGCGTCGGACCCGCCGGGGGGCGTCGGACCGGCCGGTGCCGCCCCGTCGGCGGAGTCGGGTGCTGCCGACCCGGTCACAGCCTCGTCGGCAGCGGCAGGTGTCGATGCGACGGTCGGCGCGGGCATCGGCGCGGCGGTGCCGAGCAGCATCGCCCCGAGGGCGAGGTCCTCGACCCGCTCGGCGAACTCCAGCGCCTCGTCGTCGGACATGGCGGTTTCCCGGACGAACACCGTGGGCGGGCCGTCGTGCAGGCAGAGCAGGGCGATCTCGGTGTCCGGCTCGGTGGCCGCCTCGTCGTCGGGATGCCGCTGGAGGACGGCGATCCGGGTGAAGGTCGGCCCGTCGGAGCCGACCGGGCGGTACGCCAGGCCGAGGCGTACCTCCAGGTCGGTGGCGTACCCGTGCCGGGCGGTCGCCTCGTCGAGCCGGGCGGTCAGTTCGTCGGCGGCGGCGGCGTCGAAGCGGACCGGGACGCGGGCGACGGCGAGCCCGTGGGTCGCCTCGGCGAGGGCCGGCGCGGACGAGGCCGACCAGGCGAAGTCGAAGCTCGGCGCCTCCATCCGTTCGGCGAGCACGGCGAGGAAGGCGCGGATGACGGTGACCGTCTCGGCCCACGACCGGGGCAGGTACGCCAACTCGTACCGGCCGTAGTGCGCGGACGCGGCGGAGAAGTCCTCGGCGGGCAGCGGCGCCGGCCGCAGGTCGGTCAGGCGGGCCTTCCACCAGGACTCGTGCCGGCGCAGCGGTCCCTGCGCCTCGGCGATCGCGGCCAGCCGCCCGGGGGGTGCCGCCGGCAGCGGCCGGCCGGGGGTGATGCCCAGCCGTTGGGCCACGGCCCGGCCGCTGAGGGCGCTGCCGTCCGTCGCCGTGAAGTCGCTCAGCAGCAGGTCGCCGTCGGGGGTGGACAGGGTCAGCGCGGATTCGGTGACGGCCGTCACGACGGTCACCGGGGGCGGGTCCTCGCGGGGGATACGGCGGATCTGCCGGACGAACACCGCCCCTTGGGCGGTGACCAGGGCCGGCACCCCGAGCGGGTTGGGGAACGTGCCGTAGTCGAGGGCCTTGGCGATGCGTTCGGCCTCGACGGCGGAGGTCCCGGCGTGGATGAGGCCGCCGCCGGCGATCCGGTCCCGCTGGTGGTAGAAGCGACGCTCGCGGTCGCCGGTGTCGACCGGTTCGGGCAGTGCGCGCCGCAGCAGGTGCCCGACGAGGTCGGCGAAGAGCGCGATGCCCACCTCGGCGGTCTCGTAGGTCAGGGACAGCGCGGTGGAGTGGGTCCGGACCGGGAACCACCGTTCCAGCAGCACGGGGCCGGCGTCCACCGCCTCGGTCATCCGGTGCCAGGTCGCGGCGTGCCGGCCCGCGCCCTCGTAGAGCGCCCAGGCGGCGACGTTGCTGCCGGAGTAGCGGGGCAGTGGACCGTCGTGGAAGTTGATCGCGGCCACCCGTGGCAGCGCCAGCACCGGGCCGGGCAGGATCCGGAAGTTGACGATGCTGAACAGGTAGTCGACCTCGGTGGCGGTGAGCGCGGCGGCGAGGTCGGCGTGCGGGTCGAGCACCGGGACGTCGTGCGCGTCCGCCCAGGCGACGGCGACGGGTTCGTCGGTGAAGACGCCCTCGATCCGTACCCCGGCCGCGACGAGCTGGTCGGCGCAGCGGGCCAGGACCCGGGTGCCGCCGATGAGGAAGCAGTTGACCACGGCCGTCATCCCTCGGTGTCGACGGGGTCGGCCGTCTCGCGCGCCACCCAGGCGTCGATCTGGGAGACGACCTCCTCGTCCAGGGAGAGCTGGCCGGGCGACCAGAGCGGGTTGGACAGGCCGCGGTGGGTCCGCTCGCACATCTCCCAGTCCTCGTAGTTGGCCTTGTCCCAGAGCGCGAAGACGGCCTCGTGCGAGAAGTCGCTGCGGGCCGTCTCGGAGGGGTGGAACAGCCAGAAGTGCCGCACGTAGCAGGTGCTCGGGCTCTCCGGCCAGACCCACTGCATCATCACGTAGTCGGCGGTGAAGCCGAAGAGCAGGTTCGGCAGGATGGTGATCCAGTTGATCTTCTTGAGGTCGGCGTCCGGGACCAGCGGCATGGGTGCCCGGTCGCTGCGTCCGGTCATCGACACCGAGTTGTACTTGTCCCGGATGACCTGCCACGCGCCGACGATGTCGCCCTTGAGCTCGTAGGTGCCCGCGTCGTCGAAGTCGGTGATCCGGTGCAGGTCCTTGTGCGCCGTCGGGAAGTGCAGGCTCTCGTTGACGTTGTGCGCCACCAGCTTCCAGTTGGAGGCGACCGGGTAGTCCTTGGCCTGCACGCACTTCAGGTCGGCCAGTTCGTAGACCCGGGCGAACTCGCCGAACTCGCCGAGGGAGGCGTCGAGGTCGGGCGCGTCGTCGGAGAAGGTGATGAAGACGACCCCGAACCGGATCTCGGTACGCACCGGCAGCAGGCCGTTCTTCTCCTTGTCGAAGAAGTGGTCGAAGTACGTGCCGTTGAAGCTCTTGAGCTTGCCGTTGCGGTCGTAGACCCAGCAGTGGTAGATGCAGACGATGCTCTGCCGCTTGCCGGTGGCCTCCTCCACCAGCCGGTACCCCCGGTGGCGGCAGTAGTTGTGGTACGCCTGGATGCCGTTGTCGCCGTTGATGATCAGGATCGAGCCGGTGCCGATGGTCAGGGTCGCGTAGGAGCCCTTCTCGGTGAACCGGGAGACGTGGTCCACCGGCAGCCAGCGGCGGCGGTAGATCCGTTCCAGCTCCCGCTGGTGCTGCTCCTCGCCGGTGTAGAACGCGTGGGACCGGCCACGGCCGCCGGTGTCGTAGTACGGCCGTTGGTCGTCCTGTTGGCCGATGAGATCGAACATGCTGGACGCGCGCGTCATCTGCCTGCCTCCTCCGTGGGGGGTCAAGTGCCACGAACGAACGGCGGAGGACGGGGACGTCCTCCACCGTCGTGCCGCGCCTGTCCCGCGCGGCCTCACGCCGATCAGGACGGTTCGTAGATCCGCTTGTGCTGGGGTACGCCGGCGTCGTCGTAGATCCGGTCCAGGTTGTCGGGGGCGAACAGCTCGTGCCCCTCGACCCCGCCGGCGATCATGCCGAGCATCTTGGTGGTCCACTCCCGGCTGGTGCTGATCGCGCCGAGCACCGCCTCCAGGTACGGGTCGAGGGTCAGCTCGGCCATCGCCGTGGTGTAGTCGTAGACCGGCGCGCTCTCCTCGTCGCGCACCTTGACGTAGTCGGCGAGGGCGTCGTCCATGGTCCGCTCGCCGGAGAGCGCCTCGTGGATGCGGTCGGCGAGCAGCTCGCCGTGCAGGAAGGCGTCGGTCATGCCCCACCCGGTGATGGGGTCCTTGTGGTAGCCGGCGTCGCCGACCAGCGCCCAGCCGGGGCCGTGCGAGCGACGGTAGTAGTTGTCCGGGTAGCGCATCGGCCGCAGCGGCTCCTCGCGCCGGCCCTGCTCGCGTAGCTGCGCGCCCATCTCCGGCTCGACGTCGTCGAAGACGGCCAGGAAACGCGCCTCGGGGTCCTGGCGGAACTCCTTGAGCTGCCGGCGGGTGCAGATGACGGCGACCATGTTGACGTCGCCGTTGGTCGGCCAGGTGCCGAACCACTGCTCGTGGAAGCCGGTCTTGTGGTGCAGGCCCCAGTCCAGGCCGCTGTAGTAGGAGTAGTAGGTGAACCCGGCGGCGGGCCGCACGTTGTACAGCTCCGCGCCGACCTTCCGGGCCACCGTCGAGTGGAAGCCGTCGGCGCCGACCACCACCGTGGACCGGAACTCCTGCTCCGGCCCGTCGCCCTCGCGGCCCCGGATGCCGACCACCCGACCGTCGGAGAAGACCAGGTCGGAGACGGTGAACTGCTCCAGGACCTCGACGCCGGCCCGGCGGGCGGCGTTGACCAGGATCTCGTCGAGCACGATCCGACGCGGGCAGTAGACGGCGTCGATCCCGTCGATGGGGTCGGCGAACCCGATCAGCGGGATGCCGTGGTTGGCGTAGTTCATCGTCCGGATGGCCGGCGTCTTCGCGTCGATCACCTCGTCGAGCAGTCCCCACGCCTGGAGGCGGGACAGCCCGGCCTGGTGGATGTAGTGGGTCGACACCGCGTCGCTCGGAAAGGAGGAGCGGTCGACCATCAGAACCCGGTGGCCTTGCCGGGCCAATAGCATTGCCACGGGCGAACCCGCGCAGCGTGCACCGACAACGATTACATCGAACATGGGCCTGCTCCGATCAGTCGTCAGCCCTGGAAAGCAACCGTCCAATGCGGATGTGGGATTGCCACGAGAGTACGTTTCCACGTTCCTCATGGTCAATACGCAGGTTCGCCGGCGGGTGGTGAATGAGAACGCTAACAAGAAGGAGTCCCTGCTTGTGGACCATGCTCGAATCGGCAGAGTGTGACGTGGGTCACATGCATAAAGCAGCCTGAATGAAAGCTGAGAATTGCACTGAGCTGGGATGATCACTTTCGGTTTACCAAATCACCCCGACCAATCACAGAATCGAGTCGGGGTGAACGACCCCGCAGCCACCCCGGAAGCAGGACCATCCGGCGAAGCGCCCGCCTGGGCTAATCGGTGGCGAGGTGCTCCCAGGGCGGGCCAAACCCCCAAGAGGGGCAACGATCCCCCGTTAACACTTACCGCAACATTTCGGTCATGGCTGCCCTGAACAGGAGATACATCTACGAGAATCGAAGTTGATCGATTAATATCCGGTCAACACCGCAATGGTGAACAACCCTGATGATTGCCTCCGGCAATCTCTGGCTCGCCATTTGGTTGCCTCGACGAATCGTTGCCCCGGGCGCTTTTCTCTGCGACGGACGACGAAGGTCGTACACCCGGGACGGCACCACCCGACCACCCGCCGCCGACCAACCCGCGCCACCCGGACACGCCGACCTCACCGTCGCGGGTAGCCGACAGTTTCGGTACCCACTGAGACAGGGGAAACGAGTCGCCGAATAACTTTCCGGTCGGTCGGCGGGACGGTTTCGGGCACCGGAATCACGGAAAGAACCGTCGGACCAGAAATGCCGACGCGTCGGGGACAATTCGATACGGCCCGTGACAGCGATGCGGAGAGAAACGGTCACCCGGGCATCGCACCGGCCGACGCGGCCGGGTGACGACGCCTTTCCCGGCGCCGGGGAATCACATCTTTCGCGCGGACGTCACGTTGCGGTCGCCCGCTCGTCGGATTACACCGGTATTCGGCCCCACCAGCCCCCGATCCGCCCGGCAGACCGGCCGGTCAACGTTCCCGACCCGCCCGGCGTACCGATGTGCTCCGGCCCGCCCGGCCGCGCGGCGGGATCAGCGGGGTGCCATCCGGAGGGCGCCGTCAAGGCGGATGACCTCGCCGTTGAGGTAGTCGTTGCCGATCAGGGAGAGCACGAGGGCGGCGTACTCCCCCGGATCGCCGAGGCGGCCCGGGAACGGCACCCCGGCGGCGAGGCCGGCCCGGTACTCCGACGACACGGTCTGCATCATCGGCGTCAGCATGATGCCGGGCGCGATAGTCATCACCCGGATGCCGTGCGGGGCGAGGTCACGGGCGGCCGGCAGGGTAAGCCCGACGACGCCGCCCTTGGAAGACGCGTACGCCGCCTGGCCAACCTGGCCCTCGTAGGCGGCGACCGACGCGGTGTTGACGATCACGCCCCGCTGGCCGTGCCCGTCCGGGGCGGTTTCCGCGATCCGTTCCGCGGCGAGCGTCAGCACGGTGAAGGTACCGATCAGGTTGACCCGGACGACGCGGGCGTACAGGTCGAGATCGTGGACGCCGCGCCGGCCGAGGATCCGCTGCGACGGGGCGATGCCGGCGCAGTTCACCACCGTCCGCAGGGGATGGTCCCCGGCGGCGGCCCGGTCGACCGCCGCGCGGACCGCCGCCGGGTCGCACACGTCGACGTCGACATGGCGCACCCCGGCCGGCGCGTCACCGGCGGCGGCGATGGCCGGCCCGAGATCGAAGCCGTGGACGGTGGCACCCGCGCCGGCCAGCGCGGCGGCGGTGGCCGCGCCGAGGCCGGACGCGGCGCCGGTGACGATGGCGGTGGTACCTGCGAGTTCCATCCTGTGCTCCTTCGTGCCGGGGGCGGGGTCAGACGTCGGTGACGCGCAGGCCCGCGTGGGCCCGGTAGCGCCGGTTGACCGAGATGAGGTTGGCGGTGAACGCCTCGACCTGGTGGGCGTTGCGCAGCCGCCCGCCGTAGACGCCCCGCACCCCGGGGATGGCGGCGGCGAGTTCCCGGACCAGGTCGGTGGCCTCGCGGTCGTCGCCGAGCACCAGCACGTCGGTGTCCACCCGGTCGAGGTCCGGGTCCTCCAGGTGTACGGCCGAGACGTGGTGGAACGCGGCGACGACCCGCGACCCGGTGAGGATCGCGGCGGCCTGTTGGGCGGCGGAGCCCTCCGCGACGGGCAGGGCGTAGGCACCCTGCTTGTCGAAGCCCAGCGGATTCACGCAGTCCACGACGATCTTCCCGGCCAGGGCCGGGGCGAGCGTGGTGAGCAGCTCGGCGTGCCCGTCCCAGGGCACCGCGACCACCACGATGTCGGCCTGCGCGGCGGCGTCGGCGTTCGACCCGCCCCGGACCCGGCCGGGCAGCGCGGCGGCCGTCCGGGCGGCCCGCTCGGCGTCCCGCGACCCGAGTACGACGTCCAGCCCGGCCGCCCCGAACCGCCGGGCCAGCCCCCGCCCCTGCGGCCCCGTCCCGCCGAGCACACCGACGGTACGGCCCCGCAGTTCGTCACTCACACTCACGTAGATCTCCTTCTCGTCCACTACCGCCCGCCCCATGCGGTCCCCTCCCGCCCCCTGCCCTGCCCCGCGTTGCGGTGATCAAGAGATTCGCGTCAGTTGATCAAGAGATTTGCGTCATCGTGGAGATCACCCCTGACGCTTTTCTCTTGATCACCGGAGCGGGCGGGGTGGGGCAGGCGGGGCGGAGGGAGGGCGGGGGGTGGGGGGTGGGGGGTGGGTCAGGGGTGGGGTTGGTAGAGGGTCAGGGGGTTGCCGGTGGGGTCGGTGACCAGGGCCCGGCGTTCGTGCGGGCCGGTGGTCGGGGTGGAGACGGTGACACCTGCGGCGGCCAACTGGGCGAGGCAGGCGTCGAGGTCGTCGACCTGGATGCTGAGCACGGTGCGGCCGGTGACGGGTTGCTGGCCGGCGTCGGCCAGGCCGATGGTCACCGTGCCGTCGGTGACGGCGGCGTACCGGTCGCCGTCGCGGAACTTCATGGTCAGCCCGAGCGCGGTGTAGAAGGCGAGTTGGGCGTCCAGGTCGTCGGCGGGGACGATCACGTGACCGATCTTCATGGCCGGAACCTCGGCATCACCTCGCGGGCGAACCGCTCGACGATCTCGATGGACCGTTCGATCGGCAGGCCGAGCCATTGGGCCCGGAAGACGAAATGGTTGTATCCGGCGTCGGCGAAGTCCCGGATCTTTGCGGCAATGTCGTCGGGCGAGCCGAAAAAGAGCGCCTTTTCCTTGATCGCGTCCCATTGGGACTCGAAGAAGTCCATGCCGTACTGGACGTACTCGCCGTAGGAGCGTTTCACCTGTTCACCGGCGACGGCGAACGCGGCGTCGGCGGAGTCGGCCACGCACAGGTCCCGGTGGATCGGGAAGACCGCGTCCCGCTCGTCGAACCCGGCGGCCCGCCGCTGTTCGCGGTAGTCGGCCAGGTTGCCCACGGCCCAGTTGCGGCGCACGTTGGACGGAGCCAGCCAGGGCAGCCCCTGCCGGGCGATCCGGGCGATCCCGGTCGGGCCGTTGGCGCCCACCCAGACCGGCGGATGCGGACGCTGCACCGGCAGCACGCTGCACCGCACCCCGTCCAGGGCGAAGTGCTTGCCCTGGTGGTGCACCGGCTCCCCGGTCCACAGCTGCTGCATCACCGCCAGCGCCTCGTTCATCCGGGACACCCGGGTCCGCCGTTCGATGCCGAACGCGGCGAACTCGACGTCGCGGTAGCCCGAGCCGATGCCGAGGACGAACCGGCCGCCGGACATCTGGTCGATGGTGGCGATCTCCTCGGCCCAGTGCACGGGGTGGCCCAGCGGCAGGATGAGGATGCCGGTGCCGAGCTGCATCGTCCCGGAGTGGTCGACGAGCCGGCTGAGCAGCGGCAGCGGCTGCGGGGTGCTCAGCGACGACAGGTAGTGGTGGATGCCGAAGACCGAGTCGTAGCCCAGGTCCCGGATGTGCTGGACGTACTCGACGGTCTCACCGACCCGGCGACCCAGGTCGTCGCCGGGGGCGTACTGGTGGTCGAGCAGGATGCCGAACTTCACGCCGGTCGCCTACTCTTCCCGCGACCGGCTGTCACTGAGCCGGAAGTAGGGGGCGACGAGCCGGTCCCGGTCGGCCAGCGCCTGCGCGATGCCCTTCTCCCGGCGTTCCTTGAGGAAGTTCCAGTCGCCCTCGGCGAAGCTGACGTTGGTGGCCCAGCCGTGCCCGACCCAGCCGGTCATCGCCCCCAGGCCCTTGCCCCGGGCCTCCATGACCACCTGCATCATCGACTTGCCCATCATCAGCGAGTCCAGCGGCATCACCGCGATCGCGTCGGCGTAGTCGTCGACCCACTTCTGGAGTTCGTCGCGGGGGACGACCTTGGTGACCAGGCCCTTGCGTTCGCCCTCCTCGGCCCCGATCGCCCGCATGGTGAGCATGACGTCCTTCATCGTGGTCAGGCCGACCTTCTCGATCCAGTGGTACATGTCCTGCGGCGCGGGGCCGAGGTAGCGGAACGCCGGGTGGGTGAAGCGGGCGTCCGGGGAGGCGATGACGATGTCGGCGGAGAGCGCGATCTGGAAGTGCCCGCCGTAGCAGTAGCCCTGCACCTGGCAGATGGTCGCCTTGAGCGACTCGATGATCGGCCGGGTGAAGCCGGAGCTGAGCACGTTGCGGTCCGGCAGGATGCGCTGCCGCTGCGCCGGGCGACGCCGGGACGCCTTGTCGGTGCCGGTCCGGTAGCCGATGTAGTGGCCGAGTTCGGCGGCGTCGGCACCCGTGCCGAAGTGCTCCCCCTCCCCCGTGAACACGATGACCTTGACCCGGTCGTCGGTCTCCGCCTCGCGGACCAGGTCGCCGACCCGTTCGAAGGCGGCCACCGGGATGGCGTTGAGCCGCTCGGGACGGTCGAAGGTGATGGTGGCGACGGCCCGTTCCTCGTCGACGTCGTAGCGGACGTACTTCGCGAGGACCTCGGGGTCGACCTCCATGTTCTCGACGTCCCACTGGTTTTCCAGCAGTTCGGCTTCGGTCTTCTTCACGGCGAATTCCTTAGGTCAGGTGGTGGTACGGAAGGCGGGGATCACGTCGGTGGCGAACAGCCGCAGCGAGGCGCGCAGCTTCTCGGTGGGCATGCCCAGCCACCCGGGCCGGAAGATGAGATGGTCGAACCCCAGGTCCCGCAGGGCGGAGATCCGCTCGACGAGGAACTCGGGCGAACCCAGCAGCAGCGTGTTGCGGACCAGCTCGTCGAACCGGTCCCGCTGCCAGCGCAGCGCCGGGTACTCGGCGTACGTCGAGTACTCGACCCGGGCGTGCGGCAACGCCTCCGCGACGGCCTGCTCGGTGCTCGGCGCGCAGTACAGCTCCACGCCGACGGGCCGCTGCACCGTCGCCGGGTCCCGCCCGTACTCGGCCAGCGCCTCGTTGTAGACGGCCAGGTGCTCGGGCAGGAAGCGGCGGCTCGGGGAGTTGCCCGGCGCGTACCAGGCGTCGCCGAGCCGGGCGGCCCGGCGGACCGCCTTCTTGCCGCCGGCGCCGATCCAGATCGGTGGGCCGCCCGGGGTCAGCGGCGGGATGCCGATGGTGGCGTCGACCTGCGGGTAGAACTCGCCGTCGTGGGTGACCGGCGCACCGCTCCACAGCGCCCGGATCAGCCGCAGGCTCTCGTCGAAGCGGCGGAACCGGGTCTCCGGGTCGACGCCGAAGGCAGCGAACTCGTTCTCCCGGTAGCCCGCCCCGACGCCGAGGATCACCCGCCCGCCGGAGAGATGGTCGAGGGTGGCGAACTCCTCGGCGACATGCACCGGGTGGAACATCGGCAGCAGCAGGATGCCGGTGCCGAGCAGCATGTCCCCGGAGCGCGGGATGAGGCTCGCCAGCATCGAGATCGGCTGCGGGGTGGCCAGGTTGGACTGGAAGTGGTTGATCGTCCACACCGAGTCGTAGCCCAGTTCGGCGGCGAGTTCGACGGTGCCGAACAGGTCGTCGAGGTGCCTGCGGAGGTCGTCGCCGGGCGGGTACTGGTGCGACGCCATGATGCCGAACCTCATCGGTTCCCCCTTGCGTGCGGCCGGTCGGTCCCGCCGGCATCCGAGCCGGGCGTCGCCGCCCGGCTGGTCCCGTCCGGCCCGGTCGCGGGGGCCGCTGCGCGGCTGATCTTGCCGGTGGCGCTGCGTTCCAGGACGGGCACGAACTCGATCCGCCGGGGGGTCTTGAAGTGCGCCAGCCGCTCCCGGGCGTACGCGACGAGCCGCGCGGCCAGGTCGGTGTCGTCGACCGTGTCGTCGACCGCGCGGACCACCAGCGCCACCGGGATCTCGCCCAGCCGGTCGTCCGGCCGGCCGAGCACCCGGACGTCGCGCACCAGCGGGTGCCCGCGCAGTTCGTCCTCGATCTCCTCGGGCCACACCTGGAAACCACCGCACTTGATCATGTCCCGCTTGCGGCCGACCAGGAAGAGCACCCCGTCGGGGTCGACGTAGCCGATGTCGCCGGTGTGCACCCAGCCGTCGCGGACCAGCTCGGCCGAGGCGGCGGCGTCGTCGACGTACCCCCGGGTCAGCGCGGAGCGGACCACCACCTCGCCCTCCGCGCCGGTCGGCAGCGCGGCCCCGGCGTCGTCGCGGATCTCCAGCTCGACGCCGGGGTAGACCCGGCCGGCCGAGCCGGGCTTCCACCGGCCGGCCTTCATGTCCCGGCCGGTCCAGCCGGCGATGTGCCCGGCCTCGGTCGAGCCGTAGTTGACCAGGATGGGCACCCGGTAGCGCTCCTCGAAGGCGCGCCGCACCGGCCAGGAGATCGCCTGCCCGGCCACCAGCACCGACCTGACCCCGGCGAACGGCAGGTCCCGTTCGGCGTGCACGATGTCGAAGACCATGGTGGGCAGCAGGAACAGGTTGTCGAACCCGAACCGGGGCATCAGGTCGGCGAGCCGGTCGACGCCGAAGCGTTCCCAGACCACCGCCGGCCGCCCCACGAAGTACGCGAACAGCAGCGCGTGCTGGCCGCCGCTGTGGAACAGCGGCAGCGCGATCAGGTTGGGGCGGGCGTCGCGGGTGGCGCTGCCCTCGGCCTCGGTGCCGGTGGTGACCCGGGCGAGCCGCATCAGCGACTCCCGCGTCCCGCCGTGGGTGACGCTGACCGCCTTGGGTCGTCCGGTGGTGCCGCCGGTGAACAGGATGCACGCCTCGGCCTGCGGCCCGACGTCGACGCCGGCGACCCGGGTCTCCTGCCGCCACGGCAGTTCGGGCACGTCGGTCAGCGCCGCCGCGACCGAGCGGACCGGGATCCGCCCGGCGTCGCCGTCGGCGGCGAGGAACGCGGCGACCACGTCGGGCCGGCGGTCGTCGACCAGCAGCAGCCGGGGCGCGGTCTTCGCCACCGACTCGGCCAGCTCGGCGGCGTTGTAGAGGCTGCTGACGGTGACCGGCACCGCGCCGATCTTCCAGGCCCCGAAGAGCAGGAAGACGATCTCGGGGCCGTTGGTCAGGTAGCAGGCGACCCGGTCGCCGGGGCCGACGCCCTCGGCGCGCAGCGCGGCGGCGACACCCCCGGCGAGCAGGTCGATCTGGTCGAAGGTCCAGGACCGGCCGTCCTCGCCGTACAGGCCGGGCAGGTCGCCCCGGTCGGCGCACCGGCCCTCCAGGACGCCGACCAGGTTGCCGGCGCTCACCGGGTCACCCCGGGCACGGTCGTGGCGACCCTGGGAATGACCTCCGCGCCGAAGCGGGCGAGCTGTTCCATCGCCTCGTCCTGGCTCGCGCCGACGAACTGGTGGCGCAGCGAGACCTCGGTGATGCCCAGTTCGGTCTCCCAGCGGCGCAGCTTGGCCACGATCTCGTCGGCCGAGCCGACCAGGCAGTCCTCGGCCAGGTACCGGTCGAGGTCGAGGGACTGCGCGTCGTCCCAGGACTTGTAGCCGGCGTACTGGCGTTGCAGGTGCGGACGGACGGCCGCGACCGCCGCCGGGTAGCTGTCACCGAGGTACGCCTCGCGGCTCATCGGGTACTCCCGGTCCAGGGGGAAGCCGCGCTCTTCCAGGTCGGCCCGGTAGATCCCGAGCAGTCGGGCCAGTTCGGCGTCGTTGCCCTTGGGGCCGATCAGCCACGGGGCGTCCAGCCGGGCGGCGCGCCGGACGGCCGGTTCGGCGAACGCGCCGATCCACAGCGGCGGGCCGCCGGGCTGGGCCGGGCGCAGCGCCAGCGACGCGCCGGGGACCTCGCCCCAGCTGCCGGCGGCGTCGATCGTCTCGCCGTTCCACAGGGCGCGCAGGATCGGCACGTACTCCCGCAGCCGGCGCAGCCGGTCCTCCCAGGCGACGCCGAACGCGGTGGTCTCGCGCCTGCGGTAGCCGGCGCCGATGCCGACGGTCAGCCGGCCGCCGCAGAGCACGTCGAGCGAGGCCAGGTCCTCGGCGAGGGCGACCGGGTTCAGCAGCGGGGCGAGCAGCACGCCGAACCCGATCCGGACCCGGGAGGTGGCGTGGGCGAGGTAGCCGGCCAGCGGGACGGGTTGGACGAACGCCGACCGGGCCAGGTAGTGGTGGCCGAGGTAGACGGCGTGGAAGCCGGCCGCCTCGGCGGCAGCCGCCTGGGCCAGTACGCCGTCGATGCCCTCGGCGGCGGATGCCGACGGATCGAACTGGGCACTCAGGAAGCAGCTGATCTTCACCCGAGGACCGCCTCGGCGGCGGGCACCCGCTCGGCGGCGCGGTCCTGGGCCCGGAAGTGCGGGATGACCTTGTCGGCGAACTCCTCCATGGAACGCAGCGCGGCGGTACGGTCCAGCGACGGAATCCGCAGCCAGCCGATGTAGTGGTTGATGCCGAGCTGTTCGCGCAGCATCTCGATGGTCTCGATGACGCGCTGGGCCGAGCCGAAGTTCCCACCGTGGGTCAGCGTCTGCTCCAGGGTCAGCAGCTCGATGTTCTTGGCGACCGCCGCGTAGTAGGCGCGTTCCTTGGCGATGGCGTCCTCCGAGCCGGGGATGACCTTGCCGACGGACTTGTAGTAGTTCATCGCCGCCTGGGCCGCCGCGCGCAGGCCCTCGTCGCCGTCGCCGCACCAGACCTGCTGCATGAACGGCAGGTCGTAGGTGGACAGGTCGAAGCCGTTCTCCCGCATGCTCTGCCGGTAGAGGTCGAAGTTCTTCTGCATGATGCCCAACGGCGTGAAGTTCGGTGAGGTGATGATCGACTCGCCGACCGCGCCGCGTTCCCGGAAGCTCTCCGGGGAGACCGTGCCCTGCAGGATGGGCGGCCCGCCGGGGGTGAACGGCCTCGGGTAGGTGGTGACGTTGTCGTAGTGGAAGATCTCGCCGTGGTAGGAGAAGTTCTCCTGCGACAGCGCGAGCCGCAGGATCTCCAGGGTTTCCTGGTAGCGCTGCTTGGACTCCTCCAGCGGCACGCCGAAGCCGGCGAACTCGGCGGGCTGGTAGCCGCGGCCGACGCCGATGGAGACCCGGCCGCCGCTGAGCACGTCGAGGGCGGCGATGTCCTCGGCCAGGCGCAGCGGGTGGTGCAGCGGGAGGACCAGGACGGCGGTGCCGATGGTGATCCGGCGGGTCCGCTCGGCGACGGCCATGCCGAAGTTCACCGGGCTGCCGAGGATGCCGTACTTCGAGAAGTGGTGCTCGGCGAGCCAGACCGAGTCGAAGCCCAGCTCGTCGGCCAGCTGGATCTCCTCGAGGGTTTCTCGGAGCACCTGATGGTCCGATGCGCCGTCGGCCACCGGGAACAGGTTCATGATTCCGAACTTCACGGCCTTCTCCTCATTTATTCCGACCAGCCGGTATGTTACTGCTCCGGGCTGGTGCCCGGCAAGACTTCCGCAGGTCAGCCCCGCGCTGCCCGACGTGCCCGGATGCGCAGCTCCCCGGCCCGCCGCCGGTGCCACGACCCCCGCCCGCAGCGGGCGTCGAGCACGAACGCGCGGCGCAGGAACAGGTGCGGGTCCGCCTCCATCGTGATGCCCATCCCGCCGTGCACCTGGATGCACCGCTCGGCGGCGAACACCGCCGCCTGCCCGGCCGCCGCCTTCGCCGCGTGCACCTGGACCCCGGCGTCCGGGCGTCCGGTGTCGACCGCCCACGCCGCGTACAGGGTCAGGTCCCACGCCGCCTTGCGCGCCGTGGCCGCCTCGGCGAGCGGGAACGCGACCCCCTGGAACGACCCGATCACCCGGCCGAACTGGCGGCGGGTACGGGCCTGCTCGGCGGCCAGGTCGATCGCCCCCTGCGCCACCCCGCACAGCTCGGCCGCCACCACCAGCGCCGCCCGCAGCGGCCCGGCACCGGCCGGCTGGGGCCGCTCGGGCGCCGCCAGCGTCAGGTCCGCCAGCGGCACCGACGGGTCCAGCGACTGCCGCGCGGTGATCCGGACCGGGTCGGCGAACCAGACCCCGGCCGGGCCGAGCGCGACGACGCCGTCGGCCTGCGCCGCGTACGGCACCAGGGTGCGTACCAGCGGGTCCACCGACGCCGCGTCGGCCCAGCCGGAGTTGCCCGGCACGTCGACCGCCGTGGTGAGCACCCGGCGACCGTCGAGCACCTCCTCGGGCAGCGGCCCCCGTTGCCCGTCGCCGCAGAGCAGCTGCACGGCCGCCGCGTGCGCCGGGAACCGGCTGGGCACCAACCGCCCACCGAGCGCCTCGACGGCGACCAGCAGGTCGATCAGGCCCGACCCGATGCCGCCGGCCGGCTCGGGCACCCCGAGCAACCCGAAGTCACGCAGCAGCGGCCCGTCCCCCGCCGGGGCCCGCCAGCCGCCCGACCACGCCGCGCGGGCCGTGCCCCGGTCGGCGTCCGCGAGCGCGCCCACGGTCCGGCCGATGTCCTGCTGTTCCTGGGTGAATGTCGCGCGCACCGGACCACCTCGCTCAGCGGGAGCGGGGCAGGCGCAACACCCGCTCCGCGAGAATCGACTTCTGGACTTCCTCCGTGCCGCCCTCGATGGTGTGGGCGCGGGCCCGCAGGTAGCGGCGCATCCGGGCGGCGGCGCCGTCGCCGTCGACCAGCACCCCGCCGGCCTCGTCGAGCTGCACGGCGAGCCGGTTGGCGTTCTGCACCACCCGGGCCCACAGGCTCTTGAGCGCCGAGGTCTCCGGGCCCGGCACCCCGCCGGCCCGGCTCTCGCCGAGCATCCGCATCGACCCGATCCGGACCGCCTCGGCGTCGCACTGCAACGCGCCCACCGCGTCGACGAAGGCGCTGTCGTCGGCGACGCCCCGCTCGAGGGCGACGTCGATCAGCCGGTCGACCGCCTGCCGGGCCCAGACCCACAGGTTCAGCGCCATGCTGCCGCGCTCGAAGGCGAGCGTGGTGAGCGCGACCGGCCAGCCGTTGCCGACCCCGCCGAGCACGTCGTCGTCGGCGACGAACACGTCGTCGAGGAACATCTCGTTGAACTCGGTGTCCCCGTTGATCATCACCAGCGACCGGACGGTGAACCCGTCCATCGGGGCGAGGAAGTAGGTGATCCCCCCGTGCTTCGGCGCGGCCGGGTCGGTACGGGCCAGCAGCAGGCAACGCGAGGCGTTGTGCGCGTTGGACGTCCAGATCTTGGCCCCGTTGATCCGCCAGCCCCCGTCGACGCGGGTCGCCGCCGTGGTCAGGCTCGCCAGGTCGGACCCGGAGCCGGGCTCGCTGAACCCCTGGCACCAGTACTCGTCGCCGCGCAGGATGCCGGGCAGGTGCCGGGCCTGCTGCGCGTCGGTGCCGTGCGCGATGATCGTCGGCCCGGCCAGCATCATGCCCACCCCGTTGAGCGGGTACGGCGCGCCGCGTACCGCGGCCTCCTCGTTGAAGACGGCCTGCGCCAACGCGTCCATCCCCCGGCCGCCGTGCGCCGCCGGCCAGGACAGCCCGGCCCAGTTGCCGGCGCAGAGCCGGTCCTGCCACACCCGGGACCAGTGCTCCCGCTCGTCCTGGGTCAGCTCCTCCTGGTCGGGCACGTCGGCCAGCGCCCCGTCGAGCCACCTGCCGACCTCGTGCCGGAACGCCAGGTCGCTGTCGCTGTCAGCGAAGTCCATGCCCACCCCCCTGTGGGTCGTCGGTGTCGCCGGTCATGCGCTGGCCTCCTCGGCGGGCACGAGCCGGGCCTTGTAGAGCTTGCCGTTCGGGTCGCGGGGCAGCGCGTCGCGCACGACGTAGGACTGCGGGCGCTTCGGCTTGGCCAGCCGCTCGGTGAGGTACCGGCGCAGCTGCGCGACGGCCGTGTCCGGGTCGGGCGCGGTGTCGGTGAGCACGACGTGCGCCTGGGGCACCTCGCCGAACTCCGGGTCGGGCACCCCGACGACCCCGACGTCGGCGACCCAGTCGTGGCCGATCAGCGCCGCCTCGATCTCGGCCGGGTAGACGTTGACCCCGCCGACCAGGATCAGCTCGGCCGCGCGGCCGGTGATGTAGAGGAACCCGTCGGCGTCGACGTGGCCGACGTCCCAGACGGTCATCAGGCCGTCGCGGCGCGCGCCGTCGGTCTTGCCGGGGTCGTTGTGGTACTCGACCCGGTCGTCGCCCTGGCGCATGTAGACGATGCCGGTCTGCCCGACGGGCACCTCGTTGCCCAGCTCGTCGAGGATGCGCAGGGTGGAGATCGAGGCCGGCCGGCCGACCGTGCCCGGGTGGGCCAGCCACTCGTGCGGGCGGGCCACGGTGGTGCCGACCTCGGTCGAGCCGTAGTACTCGTAGACCACCGGGCCGAACCAGTCGAGGATGCGCTGCTTGACCTCGCGCGGGCAGGGCGCCGCGCCGTGCAGGACATAGCGCAGCGAGGACAGGTCGTAGCGGTCGCGGACCGGATCGGGCAGTTGCAGCAGCCGGTAGAAGTGGGTCGGCACCATGCTGGTGCCGGTGACCCGGCGGGCCTGGACCCGGTGCAGGAAGCCCTCCGGCGTCCAGCCGTCCATCAGCACCATCGTGCCGCCGGCGTGCAGCGCGCCCATCGCCGGGGTGATGTTGGCCGAGTGGTACATCGGGGCCGACACCAGCCAGGACCCGAACGCCTCCCGCTCCATCCCGAACTCCCGGAACAGCCAGACGTAGGTCAGCGCGCCGGTGTCGGCGTCGACGCCGCTGAGCGGGCGCTTGACCCCCTTGGGCCGGCCGGTGGTGCCGGAGGTGTACATCATCAGCGAGCCGGCCGGGGTGTCCGCCGGGCTGGTGGCGGGCATGTCGGCGGTGAGCGCCGAGAGCGGTCGGGCCCGGTCGGTGCGGGGCGTGCCGTCGACGAAGACCTGGATGCCGGGCACCGCCGCGGCGGCGTCCACCACGACGTCCTCGACCCGGGCGGAGCCGACCACCACCCGGGCCTCGCTGTCGGCGAGGATGTAGCCGACCTCGGGGGCGGTCAGGTGGTAGTTGAGGGTGACCAGGTAGAGCCCGGACTGCATGGCCGCGAGATAGAGCGCGACCAGGCCGGGGCTGTTGGTCATCACCGCCGCGACGGTGTCGCCGGGCCGCAGGCCCGCGTGCGTACGCAGCCCGTGCGCGATCCGGTTCACCTCGGCGAACAGGTCACCGTAGGAGATCCGCCGGTCGTCGGCGGTCACGATCGCGCACAGCTCCGGTTCCGCGGCTGCCCACAGCCGGAACCCGGTCCGCTCCTGGCTCATCGGACTCCTTGAGCTAGATTCCGACCATCCGGTATGTTGGTGTCCCACAGTAAGGGAGCCTCCCGACGATGTCCATACCCGTGAGCGACGCCCACGCCGCCAGCTGGCGGGCCCGCCAGGTGCCGGTCCCCGCGCAGGTCGTCGACGGTGTCTGGGCGATCCCGGTCCCCCTGCACGGCAGCGCCCTGCGGTCCATCACCGTCTTCCTGATCACCACCGACGACGGCCCGGTCCTCGTCGACGCCGGCTACGACCACCCGAGCTGCTGGACGTCGTTCCAACGGTCGGTGGCGTCCATCGGCCAGCGGGTCGACACCATCGCGGCGGTTCTGCTCACCCACAACCACCCCGACCACGTCGGCTTCGCCGACCGGGTACGCGCCGCCTCCGGCGCGCGGGTGGTGATGGGCGCGGCCGACGACTTCGCCACCATGCACCACCGGCGCGGCACCTTCCTCCAGCAGGTACGCACCGCGCTCGACCTGACCGGCGCCCCGCCCGACGTCGTCACCGCCATGTACGCCGACGCGGTCGCCGTCGCCGTGCACCGGGAGGACCTGCGGCTCGACGTGGCCGTGGAGCACGACACCGAGTTCCGCTTCGGCGACGTGACCGTCCGCGCCCTGCCCGCCCCCGGGCACACCTACGGCCACACCGTCTACGCCGACACCCGGGGGCTGGTCTTCACCGGCGACACGATGATGGCCGAGGGGCCCACCCAGCTCGCCATCGTCAGCCGCCCCGACGACGACCCGGCCGCCGACCTGTTCGGCACGCTGGCCCGCATCCGCGACCTCGGGGCCGCCATCGCCTGCCCCGCCCACCAGTTCCCCTACCGCGACGTCGCCGCCCGCGCGCAGGCCCTCGCGGCCTTCCACCGCGACGAGGTCGAGACGGTCCGGGGCCTGGCCCGCGACGGCGACACCGCGTGGGACGTCGCCCGGCGGATGACCTGGAAGAAGCCGTGGGACGAGCTGGGCCGGGGCACCCGGCGGTTCGCCCTCGTGCACACCCTCGCCCTGCTCCGCCACGCCGCCGGCCGGTAGCGCGCGCACGCGGTGGCCCGCACCGGCACGGCGGCCGGCTCAGTCGCGTCGGGCGTCGTCGTACGTCCAGTCCGGGTGCAGGGTCGAGCGCAGCTCCCGCAGGGTCCGCTTGAGCACCTTGCCGGACGGGTTGGTGGGGAACTCCGGCACCAGGTAGACCTCCCGGGGCACCTTGAACCGGCCGAGCCGCTGCCGGGCGTGCGCGATCAGCGCCTCGGGCGTCAACCCGGGCCGGGCGACCACGAACGCGGCCGGCACCTCCTGCCATGTCGGGTGCGGGGCCGCCACCACCGACGCCGCCAGCACCAGCGGATGGTCGGCCAGCACGTTCTCGATCTCGGCGCTGGACATGTTCTCCCCGCCGCTGCGGATCATGTCCTTGAGCCGGTCGCGGATGTAGAGGTAGCCGTCGGCGTCGAAGCAGCCGATGTCGCCGGTGTGGAACCAGCCGTCCCGGAACGCGGCGGCGGTCGCCGCCGGATCGTCGAGGTAGCCGGGGCTGACCTTGGGCCCGCGTGCGACCACCTCGCCGTGCACGCCCACCGGCACGTCCGCACCGTCCGGGTCGACCACCCGGACCTGGACCCACGGCACCGGCAGCCCCACCGACCCCTGCTTGGACTCCTGGTGGGCGGCGTCGAGGTAGGTCAGCCCGCTGCACGTCTCGGTCAGGCCGTACCCCTCGATCAGCCGGGCGTTCGGGAACAGCCCCCGGGCCACCCCGAACAGCGCCGAGGTGACCTGCGAGAAGATCAGCCAGCGGACCGACGACAGGTCGGTGCCGACGGCGGTGGGCTCGCGGCGGACCATGTCCAGCATGGTCGCCGCCACCACCATGCCGGTGATCCGTTCCGTCTCGATCGCCCGCAGCACGGCCGCCGGCACGAACCGGCGGTGCAGCACCATGGTGCCCCCGACGTGCCAGATGCCGAAGCCCGGCAGGTCGGTGCCGCCGACGTGGTAGAGCGGCGCGACGTTGAGGATCCGGTCGGTCGGCCGCAGCCCCAGCTCGACGATCTGGGCGTGCATGTTCCGGTTCACGTTGCCGTGGGTGAGCAGCACCCCCTTGGGCAGGCTGGTGGTGCCGGAGGTGTAGACGATCCGTTGCAGAGCCGCGTCGTCGAGGTCGGCGTCGGTGACCCGCGCGCCCCGGTGCGCCGCGACCAGCGCCCGCACGTCGGTCCAGCCGTCGCCGATCGGCTCCAGCGCGAACCGGCGTACCTGCGGCAGGTCGGCGAGGGCGGCGGTGGTGAGCGCGGCGAACTCCGGCACGGTGGCGACCGCCCCGACCCGCGCGTGCGCCAGCAGCCGGGCCAACTCCCCCGCCGTCAACCGGTAGTTCAGCGGGACGAAGACCGCGCCGAGTTTCGCCAGCGCCAGGGAGAGGATGAGGAACTCGGGGACGTTGTCCGCCACGATCGCCACCCGGCTGTCCCGGCGTATCCCGTCGGCGGCCAGCCCGGCGGCCAGGGCGTTGACGTCGTCGTCGAGCTGCCGGTGGGTCCACCGGCGGTCGGCGAAGACCAGCGCGTCGGCGTCGGCGAAGCGGCGGGCGTTGCCGGCCAGCATGGCGGCGAGGTTCGCGGTGCTCACCCGGACACCGCCGCCTCGCGCAGGGCCTTCTTCAGCACCTTGCCGGAGTCGTTACGCGGCAACGACGTCACGAGCTGCACGTACCGGGGGACCTTGTAGCGGGCCAGTTCGGCCCGGCAGTGCGCGCGCAGGTCCTCGGCGGTGCCGGTCGCGCCGTCGCGGAGGATGACGAACGCCTTCGGCACCTCGTCCCACTGCGGGTCCGGCACCCCGATCACGGCGACCTCGGCGACGTCGGGGTGCTGGGCGAGAACCCGCTCGATCTCGGCGCTGGCGATGTTCTCCCCACCGGACTTGATCAGGTCGGCCCGGCGGTCGACGAACCACAGGTAGCCGTCGGCGTCGATCCGGCCCACGTCGCCGGTACGGAACCAGCCGTCGCGCCGGCTGCGCCGGTTGGCCTCGTCGTCGTTCCAGTAGCCGGGCGACACCTTCTCCCCCCGGACGACGATCTCCCCCTCGACGTCCGGGCCGACCGGCCGGAAGTGCTCGTCGACGATCCGGATCTGCACCCCCGGGAACGGCGCGCCGAGCGCGCCGAGCTTGCTCTGCTCGTGGGCGGCGTCGAGGTAGCAGACGCCGTTGCACAGCTCGGTCATGCCGAACGTGTCGATCAGCCGGACGTGCGGCAGCCGCCGCTTCACCTCCTGCCGCACGCTCGGCGCGACCCCGGCGAAGAGCAGGTAGCGCAACGTCCCGAGGTCCGGCGGGTCGTCGAGGTCGAGCAGGCCGAACAGGATCTGGGCGGCCAGCACCATGCCCGTGATCCGCTCCTCGGCGGCGATCCGGGCGATGTCGGTCGGCTTGAACGTCGGCGTGAGCACCATCGTCGCGCCGGCCACGAACGTCGCCAGGCCCGGCGCCTCCAGCCCGCTGACGTGGAACAGCGGCGCGGAGACGAGGATCCGGTCGGCGTCGGTCAACTCCAGTTCGAGAACCTGCGCGAAGTGGTTCGCGGTGAGGTTCCCGCAGGTGTGCACCACCCCCTTGGGGCGGGCCGTGGTGCCCGAGGTGTAGAGCAGCCGGTGCACGTCGGCGGGGCCCTTGTCGGCGTCGGCGACCCGCACCCCCGGCGGCTGCCCGGCGAGCAGGTCGGCCAGCCGCCGCGCGTCACCGACGACCGTGCCGCCGTTGGCGACCAGCGTCCGCAGCCCGGTCATGGTCGCCAGCCGGGCGGCGTCGGCGGCGAAGTCGTCGTCGTAGAGCAGGCCGGTGACGCCGGCCTGGTCGATGACGTACGCCTGCTCGTTGGCGTGCAGCCGCCAGTTCAGCGGCACCGAGACCGCGCCGAGCCGGCTCAGCGCCAGCAGCTCGATGACGTAGGTGGCGGTGTTACGCCCGAGCACCCCGACCAGGTCGCCGTCGCCGATGCCGGCGTCGCGCAGGGCCGCGGCGTGCCGGTCCACGTCGGCGTCCAGTTCCGCGTACGTCCAGCGGGCGGCCCCGTCGACCAGGGCCTCGGCGTCGGCGCGGCGCAACGCCTGCCGGCGCAGCGTCTCGGTGAAGTTGCTGCCGCCCATCAGTCGCCGTCACCCCGCCGCCGGGCCAGGATCTCCTCCCGGGACGGCAACGACACGAACTCCAGCAGGTTGCCGTCGAGATCCCGGGCGGCGAACGCGGTGATGTACCCGTAGTTGTCCAGCAGCACCCGGTTCGGCGCGGACAGACACTCCGCCCCCAGGTCGGTGAGCCGCCGGTGCAGCTCGTCCAGTTCGTCCAGCGGCACCTCGAAGCTGAGCAGGAAGGTGCCCAGCTCCAGGTGGCCGGCGGTGGCCGTACGGGTCTTCACGCCGTTCCACTCGATGAGTTCGAGCTGGCCGACCCGGCTGGGGCCCTGGAGGTACTGGACCCGGCCGGTGGTGCCGGCGGGCAGCCCCAGCGACACCTCGATCCCCGGCCCGCCGACCTCGGTGCGCAGCGTCCGGCGGTAGCCCAGGGCCCGCTCGTAGAAGTCCGCGGCGCGGTCGACGTCCGAGACGGTCATCGCCACGTGGTGCACTTCGCTGACCGGCATGATGCCTGCCTTCCTGTTGGTTCGCGCCGGATCAGGCGGACGGTCCGGCCGGCCCGCCGAGGACCCGTTGGATCAGGGTGACCTCGTCCGCGCCGCTGTCGGGCACGATGAAGTCGTCGAGCCGGCAGATGTCGTCCACCGCGCCGAGGATGTCGTCGGGCGAGGCCGGCGTGGGTCCGCCGTACCAGCCGGGGGTGACGCCCAGGAAGATCCGCCCCACCCGGCCGCCGCCGACGGTGAGGATGTGCCGGTTGAGCTGGCACTGCTCGGAGGCGAGGAAGGTCGCCACCGCCGCCACGTGCTGCGGGTCGAACCGGTCGGTCAGCTCACCGAGCAGGTTCTCGGTCATCCGGGTCGCGGCGGTGGGCGCGATCGCGTTGACCAGGATGCCCCGGCGGGCCCCCTCCAGCGCGAGCACGTTCATCAGCCCGATCAGGCCGGTCTTGGCCGCGCCGTAGTTGGCCTGGCCGAAGTTGCCGAACAGCCCGGACGACGAGCTGGTCAGCACGATCCGGCCGTAGCCCTGGGCGACCAGGTGCGGCCAGGCCGGCCGCAGCACGTGGAACGCCCCGGCCAGGTGCACGTCGAGCACCGCGCGGACGTCCTCGTCGGACATCTTGGCCAGCGTCCGGTCCCGCAGGATGCCGGCGTTGTGGATGACCGCGTCGAGCCGCCCGTACGTGTCGATCGCCCGGCCGACCAGGTCCGCGCCCCCGGCGGCGGTGGCCACCGAGTCGGTGGAGGCGACGGCGGTGCCGCCGGCCGCGCGGATCTCGGCGACGACCTGTTGCGCCGCGCCGGAGGAACCGGAGCCGTCGACCGTCCCGCCGAGGTCGTTGACGACCACCGACGCGCCGCGTGCGGCGAGGGTCAGCGCGTGCGCCCGGCCGATGCCGTTGCCCGCGCCGGTGACGACGACGACCCGGCCGTCGAGGGTGACCCGGGCGCTCATCGCTCGTTCCCCAGGACCGCCACGAACGCGACGCAGGAGCCCGGCTGCCCGCCGAGGTTCTGGGCCACCGCCAGCCGCGCGTCGGGCACCTGTCGGGGACCGGCCTCCCCGCGCAGCTGGGTGAAGCACTCGAACATCATCCGCAGTCCGGTCGCGCCGATCGGGTGGCCGAACGACTTGAGCCCGCCGTCGGTGTTGACCGGCAACGCCCCGTCGAGGTCGTAGCGGCCGTCGAGGATGTCCCGCCACGCCTTGCCGCGGGCGGAGAAACCGAGGTCCTCCATCAGCACCACCTCCGTCGGGGTGAAACAGTCGTGCACCTCGGCCAGCGAGATCTGCGCCGCCGGGTCGGTCACGCCGGCCTGCTCGTACGCCTCGCGGGCGGCGGTGACCACCTCGGGGAAGGTGGTGAAGTCGTAGCCGTCGGCGGCCAGGCCGGCCCCGGACCCGGCGACGAAGCTCATCCCGCGCAGGTAGACCGGTTTGTCGGTGTACCGGTGGGCGTCCTCGGCGCGGACCAGGATCGCCGCCGCCGCGCCGTCGGAGACGCCGGAGCAGTCCATGACGCCCAGCTGCCCGGCGATGCGCGGGGACCGCTCCACCGTCTCGGCGGTGACCGCCCGGCGGAACTGGGCGCGGTCGTTGCGGGCCCCGTTGGCGTGGTTCTTCACCGCGACCCGGGTCATCGCCGCGCGCATCTCCCGCTCGTCGATCCCGTGCGCCGCCTGGTAGGCGGGGGCGAGCAGGGAGAACCCGGCCGGGGCGGTCCAGTCGACGTCGGTGCCGTCGGCGGGTGGGAAGACCGCCGACAGCCCGGAGTACGAGGAGTCCTTGAGCTTCTCCACCCCGGTCGCCATGACCATGTCGTACGCGCCGGAGGCGACGGCGAAGGCGGCGTTGCGGAACGCCTCCGAGCCGGTGGCGCAGTAGTTCTCGACCCGGGTGACCGGCTTACCGGCCAGCCGCAGCGGGCGGGCCAGGGTCTGCCCGGACAGCCCCGAGCCCTGGGTGCCGACCCAGAACGCGTCGACGTCGTCGAGGGTGACGTCGGGCAGCGACCCGACGCACTCCTGCACGGCGTCGACGAGCAGGTCGTCGGCGGAGGAGTTCCAGTGGTCCCGGAAGGGGGTACAGCCCATCGCGACGATCGCGACGTCGTGGGTGGTGCGCCTACTGGCCATCGGCGGTGTCCTTCCCTGGCGGGGCGTCCGCGGGTGCCGGGCGGAGCTTCCAGAAGTAGTTGTGGATCGAGTCGGTGGTCCAGAGCCGGCGGAACACGGCGGTCACCGGCATGCCCACCGCCACGTCACCGGGTGCCACGTCGGTGACGTACGTGCTGAGCCGGCCGCCGCCGTCGACGTCGGCGACGACGATCGCGACCTCGGGTTCCGGCATGGTGGTCAGGTGGTCGCGGGTCACCGAGACCACCCGGGCGGTGCGGTCGCGCAGCGACACCGTGGCGGTGCCCGCCCCGGCGGTGCCGCAGGAGGCGCAGACCCGGCCGGGGGGTGTGGTGACCCGGCCGCAGGCGTCGCAGCGGCTGCCCTCCAGCCGGTACTTCCAGCCGGCCCGGCGGTGCATGGGTGGGGCGGCCGGGGCGGGGGCGGCCGGCCGGGCCGGGCCCTGCACGTCGAGCAGCCCGCGCCAGCGCAGGTAGCGGCCGTAGCCGAGGCGCTGCCGGGCGGCGAGCTGGGCGCGGACCGACGGCCCGCCCCGGGCGGCGCGGACCCCGTCGCCGACCCGCAGCACGAACGCGTCGGCGCCCTCGGTGGCCGACAGCAGCAGGATGGTCTGTCCGGGTTCCGCCTCGTCGAGGGCGGCGGCGAGCAGCAGTCCGGGGTGGGCGACGCCGGTGAAGCCGGTGGCCCGTTCGACAGTCGCGTCCCGTCCCGCGCCACCGAGCGCCTTGCGCAGCGCCGCCGCGGCGCGCGGGTTCGACGACGACACGACCACCTGGTCGACGGTGTCGAGGGACGCCCCGGCGAGGGCCCGGCGGGCGGTGTCGAGGCCGGCGGCGACGAGGATCTCGGCGGTGAACCGTTCGTCCCAGACCCGGTCGTGCCGTTCGCCGGGCAGCCGCCAGCGGTCGAGCACCTCGCTGGTGTGGCCGGCGCGGGCGAGGAGCACGGCGGCCCGCCCACCGCTGACGAACGCCGCGGCGGCGTCGCCCTGGGCCAGTTCGTCGGGGGCGCCGGGCCGGGTGGTGCGCACGTCGGCCAGGGCCGCCGTGGCGACACCCCGCAGGACCAGGTCGAGGGCGGACGCGCCGGCCCGGTGGCCGCGCAGGTCGAGGGCGGTGACCCCGGGGTCGAGGCCCAGCGCCTCGTGCGCCACCCCGGCGGAGGTCTTCGTCTCGTACGGTGCGCTGGTGGTGGCCAGCAGCAGGTGCCGCCCGGCCGGGGTGTCGGCGGGGACGTGCCGCAGCGCCTCGACGGCCATGGTGACGGCGTCCTCGTCGTAGCCGGCGACGCTCCGGGTGGGGCCGCCGGTGCGGGCCGGGCCGGTCGGGTCGAGCCGGTTGTCGTCGAGCACGTACGCAGGGAGGTAGGCCGCGTAGGCGTCGATGCCGGGTTGTTCGGGCATGGGTCGCGGGTTCTCCTTCAGCTCCACGAGGGGATGGCGGCGAGCAGGCGTCGGGTGTACTCCTGCTGCGGTCGGTCCAGCACGGTCAGGGCGTCGCCCTGTTCGACGACCCGCCCGCCGCTCATCACCGCGATCCGGTCGCACAGGTCGCTGGCGAGCATCAGGTCGTGGGTGACGAAGAGCAGGCCGATGCCGAGTTCGTCGACGAGGGTGCGGAACAGGTCGACGACCTTGGTCTGGGTGGTGACGTCCAGGGCGGTGGTGCACTCGTCGGCGATCACCAGCGCGGGGCGGGTGACGACGGCGAGCCCGATGGCGACCCGCTGCCGCAGGCCGCCGGAGAGCTGGTGCGGGTAGCTGGCCAGCACCCGGCCGGGGTCGTCGATCCGCATCTGGGCCAGCACCTCCACCGAGCGGCGTTCCACCTCGGCGCGGCTGATGTCCCGGACGTGCCGGCGGAGCACCTCGGCGAGCTGGGTGCGGACCTTCAGCAGCGGGTTCAGCGACCGCGACGCGTCCTGGAAGACCATGCCGACGGCGCTGCCCCGGACCCGCGCGGTGCGGTCGACGCCGGGGGCCACCACCTGCTCGTCGGCGACCGCGATGGCGCCCCGGTCGACCCGGACGTTGCGGTCGAGCAGCCCGACGACGGCGCGGGCCAGGGTGGTCTTGCCGCTGCCGGACTCGCCGACGACGCCGACGATCTGGCCCCGGCGGATCTCCAGGTCGACGTCGTCGAGCAGGGTCAGCTCGCCGTCGGCGAGCCGGGCGGTGATGGACAGCCCGGAGAGCTTCAGCAGTGTGCTCATCGCCGCCTCTTCCGTGGGTCGTGGTGGGTGAGCAGCGCGTCGCCGAGCAGGTTCACCAGCAGCACCAGCACGGTGATGGCGAGGCCGGGGAAGAAGGCGATCCACCAGGCCTGGCTCAGCTCGTCCTGGCCGGAGGCGAGCATCGAGCCCCAGCTGTTCATCGGCGGCACCACGCCCAGGCCGAGGAAGCTCAGCGCGCTCTCGACGAGGATCGCGGTGCCGACCTGGAGGGTGCCGAGCGCGACGATGGTGCCGGCGAGGTTGGGCAGGATGTGCCGGAAGACGATCCGGGGCTCGGACGCGCCGGCGGCGCGCAGGCCGACGACGAACTGGCGTTCCCGGATGGCCAGGGTCGCCGCGCGGGTGACCCGGGCGCACACCGCCCAGCCGGTGAGCGCCAGCACCAGGAACAGCACCGGCAGGGAGCTGCCCCGGTTGGCGATGATGGCGAGGGCGACCAGGATGAACGGCAGGGCGAGTTGGGCGTCGATGAGGATCGAGATGACCCGGTCGACCCAGCCCCGGAAGTAGCCGGCCAGCAGGCCGAGCAGCGTGCCGGGGCCGATCGCGACGAGCGCGCCGACCAGGCCGATCACGATGGTCAGCCGGCCGGCGGAGACGAACTGGGTGAGCAGGTCCTGGCCGAGCTTGTCGGTGCCGAGGGGGTGGGCCCAGCTGCCGCCGGCCAGGAACGCGGGCGGCCGGCGGGTCGCGTCGAGGTTCTGGCCGCCGTCGGGCAGCAGGCCGGTCAGCGGCAGCACGAACACCGCGACGGCGGCCACCGCCAGCGGCAGGGCCAGCCAGAACACCGAGGTGCGACCACGTCGGCCGGCCCGGCGCGGTGGCGGCACCGGGGCGGTGACCGGGTCGAGTTCGAGTTGGCTCATGCTCACCGCACCCTCGGGTCGACGATCGAGTGCAGGACGTCGACGAGCAGGTTCAGCAGCACGAACACCAACGCGCCGAACACCACGATCGCCTGCACCAGCGGGAAGTCGCGGAACTGGATGGCCTGCAACGCGAGCTGGCCGAGGCCCGGCCAGGAGTAGACGTACTCGACGGCGACCGCGCCGGAGAGCAGGATGCCGGTCTGGAGCACGACGATGGTGAGGATCGGCATCATCGCGTTGGTGAAGGCGTGCCGCCACACCACCCGGCGGGTGCTGATGCCCCGGGCGCGGGCGGAGTCGATGTACGGCTCGGCCAGCGCGTCGCTCATCGACGCCCGGGTGAGCCGGGCGATGTGCGCCATCGGGTAGACCGACATGGTCAGCGCGGGCAGGATCAGGTGTTTCGGGCTGCCGGACTGGCCGGCGGGCAGCCAGCCGAGTTTGACGGCGAACAGCACCACCAGCATCATGCCGAACCAGAAGACCGGCACAGACTGGCCGAGCAGGGCGAGGGTGGAGGCCCCCCGGTCCCACCAGGTGCCCTCCCGGGTCGCCGCGAGCACCCCGAGCGGCACGCCGACCAGCAGGGCGAGGGCCATGCCCGCGCCGACCAGCTGCAACGTGTACGGCAACCGGTCGGCGATCATCGAGGTGTTGGACTGGTAGAACTGCAACGACTGGCCGAGGTCGCCGGTGAAGACGCCCTTGAGGTAGTCGAGGTACTGCACGACGACGGGCAGGTCCAGGCCGAGCTGGTGGCGCAGCGCCTCGCGTTGTTCGGGCGGGGCCATCGGGCCGAGGATGGTGGCGGTCGGGTCGCCGGAGAGCCGGCCGAGCAGGAACGCCAGGCTGAGCGCGATGAGCAGCGAGGCGAACAGCGACGCGAGCCGGCCGCCGACGCGGCGTACGGTGCTGGCCTTCATCGGCGGGACCTCCAGCGCGCGCCGGGCATCGCGGCGAGCAGTTCGCGGGTGTAGTCGTTCTCGGGGGTGCCGAAGACCCGGTCGCAGGGTCCCGCCTCGACGACCCGGCCCCGGTACATCACGTGCACGACGTCGCAGAGCGAGCGGACCACGGCCAGGTCGTGACTGATCATCAGCAGCGCCGCGCCGGTGGTGGCCCGGATCTGCCGCAGCAGGGCCAGCACGTCGGCCTGCACGGAGACGTCGAGGCCGGAGGTCGGTTCGTCGGCGACGATGAGGCGGGGCCGCATGAGCAGCGCGCGGGCGATGCAGACCCGCTGCGCCTGTCCCCCGGAGAGCTGGTGGGGGTAGCGGTCGAGCAGGTCCGGGGCGAGCCGGACCCGGCCGAGCAGGTCGGCGTCGTCGATCCAGGAGGTCCGTTCGGGTTGCAGCGCCCGCAGTTCCCGCAGCCCGGAGCGGACCGACTGGCGGGGGTCGAGCGAGCCGTGCGGGTCCTGGAAGACCACCTGCACCTCAGGGCGCAGCCGACGCAGTTGGGCACGGCTGACCGCCGAGAGCGAGTGGCCGAGCAGCCGGATGTCGCCCCGGCCGCGCGGGCCCAGCCCGGTGGCCGCCATCGCGAGGGTGGTCTTGCCGGAGCCGGACTCGCCGACGACGGCGACGCTCTCGCCGGCCGCGATGCGCAGCGACACCTGGTCGACCGCGCGGAAGATCGTGCCGGTGCCGCCGTCGCGGTGCTCGACGACGAGGTCGTCGACCTCCAGCACGGGGAGGTCCGATTCCGGGGTGCGGGGGTGCCGGGCGAGGTCGTCCGGCACCCCCGTCTCCGCTACCTCGGACATCGTCAGCGGGTCGTCTTCGTGAAGTCCACGGTGTTCAGCGGGCCGAACACCACACCGGAGACGCCGGGGCCGGTCGCGTAGTTGAACACCTGCCGGTACAGCGGCACGTAGCAGTGCTTCTGGACCACGCCGATCGTGTTGAGCTGCTCGTAGATCGGGGCGGCCTGCTGGGCGTCGTTCTGTTCCAGCGCCTGCTGGGCCAGGGTGTCGATCTGCGGGTCGGGGCAGTTGCCGGTGATCGACTTGGTCTTCATGAAGCCGCTGACGAAGTAGTCCGGCACGGCGACGTTCGGCACCCCGGCGAAGATCGAGATGCCGGGCACCTGACGGCCGATGATCCGCTTGACCAGCGTGCCGTAGTCCAGCGGCACGTAGCTGACCTTGAAGCCGGCCTTCTCCAGGCTGCCCCCGACGGCCTGGGACACCTCTTCGATGTTGGTGTACTGGGCTGCCGGGTAGGTGATCTGCACGGTCGGGCTCGCCCCGCCGAGGAGTTCCTTGGCCTTGGCGGCGTCGGCGGTCACGCTCTGCGTCGGCTGCTGGCCGGGCTTGACGTTGAGCAGGCCGGCGTCGGCCACCGCCTGCCCGTCGAAGATGCCCTTGACGATGGCGTCGCGGTCGATGGCCAGGGCCGCCGCCTCGCGCAGCTTCGGGTCGTCGAACGGTGCCTTCGTGGAGTCGAGGAAGGCGATGATCTTCATGGCGGTCTCGGTGCTGACCACCTCGACCCCGGCGGCCTTGGCGGCGCTGGCCTGGGCCGGCGGCAGGTCGAAGGAGACGTCCACGCTCTTGCTCTGGATCAGCGCGAGCCGCTGGGCGGCCTCGTTGGCCCAGGTGAAGGTGACGCCCTCGTTGGTCGCCTTGGTGCCCCAGTAGTCGGGGTTGCGCTTGACCGAGATGTCGCGGCCGGCGTTCGCGCCCGACCAGACGTACGGGCCGGTGCCGACGGGTGCGGCGGCGAAGCCCTCCGAGCCCTTCTCCTGGTAGTACTTCGGCGGCACCAGGTAGACGGTGGTGAGCAGGTCGGGGATGTCGTACTGCGGGGTCTTGGTCTTGACCACGACGGTGGTGGCGTCGGGCGCCTCGATCGCGGTGACGTTGCCGAAGTACGACTTGAGCTGCGAGGCCGCGCTGTCGCGGGTGAGCGTGATGGTGTTGGCCACCGCCGCCGCGTCGGCCTTCTCGCCGTTGCTGAAGCTGATGTCGGGCCGGACCTTGAACGTCCAGGTCGTGGCGTCGGTACGGGTCCAGCTCGTGACCAGGCCGGTGTCGGTCGGCGCGAGGTCGCTACCGGTGTTGATCAGGGGTTCGAGCATCGTCGCCCAGACGATCTGGGCGGAGCGCGCGCCGACGATCGGGTCGAGGGTCGCCGGTTGGGCGGCGAGCAGCGCCCGGATCGGGGCGTTGCCCGACGCGCCGGAGTTGTCGGAGTCGGAGCCGCCGCACCCGGTGAGGCCGGCGCTCGCGACGGTCAGCGCGGCGGCCAATGCCAGGAAGCGCCGGGAGCGCAGGGATTTCATGATCATCATGGGTGTCCTTCACTGCGATGGACCCGTCATGTCTCCGCGTGAGGCGGCGGTGACGTTCGCCACAAAGTACCGACCAGCCGGTATCAAGTCAACGGGTCGACCGGGTATCTCGCTCGTGACATTCGCGTGACAAAGGCCCGCCGGCCAGCGCCGTTGTGTTCATACCGACCGGTTTGTATGATACCGCGGTGACCATCACCCTCACCCATGGGCACGACGGCCGCCTCGCCCGGGTCCGCTACGACAACGCGGCGCGCGGCAACTGTTTCGACACCACGACGCTGCACCGGCTCGTCGACACCCTGGAGACCGCCGCCGACGACGGGAACTGCGCGGTCATCCGCCTGGACATGGCCGGGCGGCACTTCTGCGCCGGCTGGGACACCTCCTCCTTCGCCGCGCTGGCCGGGGCCACCCGGGAGGAGGTCGCCGCCGACCTGCGCGCCAGCGACACCGCGTTGCAGCGCATCCGCCGGCTCCCGGTGCCCGTCGTCGCCGCCGTCCGGGGGCGGATCATCGGGTTCGGCGTCGGCCTGCTCAGCGCCGTACACCTGCCGGTCGCCGCCGCCGACGCCCGGCTGTCCCTGCCGGAGGCACGCTACGGCTTCGCCCCCGCCGGGGTCGGCCACACCATCGCCCGGTCGGTGCCCCGGCCGCACGCCTACCACCTGCTGACCGGCGTGGCGGAGGCGACCGCCGGGCAACTGCGCGACTGGGGCCTGGTGGCCCGGGTGGTCGCCGACGACGCGGTGGACGGGGCGGTCGACGAGCTCGTCGACGCCCTGCTGGCCGTGCCGGGGGCGACCCTGCGGGCGGTGGTCGGGGTCGTCGAGTCGAGCCTGGCCACCGGGACCGCCGACCAGGCGTACGACATCTCGGCCCGCACGATCGTCGCGGGCCAGGCCACCAGGGGGGCAACCGGATGAGACCACGATTCCAGCCCGGCGAGGCGGTCTGGGTGGAGCTGTGCACTCCCGACCCGGCGCAGGCCGAGACCTTCTACGCCGCACTGCTCGGCTGGACGGTCCGCGCCGAACGCCTCGGCGGCACCACCTACCGGATGTGCAGCATCGACGGGCGGGACGTCGCCGGGATCTCCGACGCCGCCGCCCTGCACGGCGACCGCCCCCGGGGCTGGCTCACCTACTTCGCCGTCGACGACATCGCCGCGTCCGCCCGGCAGGCGGTGGCGCTCGGCGGCGAGTTGGTCGCGCCGCCGCGCTACCTGCCGGCGGCGGGCACCGGCGCGGCGGTGATCGACCCGTTCGGTGCGGCCTTCGGCCTCTACCAGGGTGAGTCGCGCGTCGGCGTCCAGGCGGTCAACTCGGTCGGGGCGCTGTGCTGGAACGAGCTGGACACCGGTGAGCCGGCCGAGGCGGTGGCCTACTACCGCACGCTGTTCGGCTACACCACCCAGCAGCGCGACGACTCGCCGACGGCCCGGCCCTACACCGTGCTGATGCTCGGGGACGTGCCGGTCGCCGGGGTCCTCGAACTCGACAACGCCTGGCCGAACCCCATCCCGTCGACGTGGGTCACCTACTTCGCCGTCGCCTCCCTCGACGACACGCTGGCCCGGGTGACCGCCCTGGGCGGCAAGCCCACCGTCGGGCCGGTCGACACCCCGCACGGGCGGCTGCACCTGGTGAAGGACCCGGGTGGGCACACCCTGTGCCTGATCCAGCTCGACACCGGGCTGCGTCCCGACCACGACTCCTGCGACCCGGCGGTGAACCGATGATGGCCGAGCCCCTGTTCGACTCCGCCGAGTTCCGCCAGGTGTGCGGGCACTTCCCCACCGGCGTGACCGCGGTGACCGCGGTGACCGCCGCAGGCGCCGTCGCCGCGCTGACCGTGAACTCGTTCACCTCGGTCTCGCTGCAACCGGCGAAGGTGCTGTTCTGCGTCACCAGCTTCTCGTCGAGCTTCCCGGTGCTGATGGCCGCCGACCGGATCGCCGTCCACATCCTCAGCCAGGACCAGGAGGACGTGGCCCGGCGGTTCGCCACCTCCGGGCTGTCCGGGGAGCAACGGCTCGACGGGGTGTCCTGGGTGCCCGGCCCCGACGGCGTCCCGCTGCTGCCCGACACCCCGGCGATCCTGGCCGGACGACGCGACGAGGTGATCACCAGTGGCGACCACGTGATCGTCCTGATCGACGTCGACCAGGTCCGCCTGAAGCCGACCGACGTGCCGGCGTTGTCGTTCTACCGGGGCCGGTTCGTCGCACCGTCCCGGACGACCGAGTGACCGCCGGACGCCGGGCCGGATGACCGCCGGCCCGGCGTCGGCCGGGTCCCGGCCGACGCCGGGACCGTGCCCCGCTCAGGCGTAGTAGCGGAACAGGATCTCCGCCACGCAGCAGGGCTGCGACGTGTCGGCGAACTCCACCGCCACCGACGCCTTGGCCTGCACCCCGGGGGTGGCCTCCGGGCCGGGCGCGGTGATCGCGGTGGCCGCGACGAGCGTCGCGGTGCCCTGGATCTCGACCCCCGGCGGCAGCGGCCGGACGAACCGGACCCGGTCGAGGCCGTAGTTGACCCCCATCGAGAAGGTCCGCACCTCCAGGATGTCGGCGAGCAGCCGGGGGACGAGGGCCAGGGTCAGGAACCCGTGCACGACGGTGCCACCGAACGGCCCGGACCGGGCCCGTTCGACGTCGACGTGGATCCACTGGTGGTCCCCGGTGACGTCGGCGAACTGGTCGACCTGCCGCTGGGTCACCACCTGCGACGCGCTGACGCCCAGCTCCGTGCCGACCAGCCCCAGCAGGTCGGTCGGGGTGTCGACGGTGGTCCGTCTCATGGTGCGCATCGGGGGTGCTCCGTTCCGGGTGGTCGGTCCAGGGTGTCGGGTCGGGTCGGTGACCCGGGGGTGTGGCGGTCGGGCGGGGAGGTCGATCCGGCACGGGCCGTCGCCTGGGCCGTGACGTGCGCGGTGAGGGTCTCCCACTCCCGGTCCCAGTCCGCGTCGGCTACCGGCGGGCGGGCGACGGTGAGCATCCGGCGGACCGCCGCCGGGTCGAGGGCCGCGACCGCCCCGGCCAGCGCGTCGACGTGCCCGACGAGCCGGTCGTCGGCGACGGCGGCGCTGACCAGTCCCCGGTGTGCGGACTCCTCGGCCGACCAGGTCTCCCCGGTGAGCAGCAGGCGTCGGGCGAGCGCCGGGCCGACGGCGAGGGGCAGCAGCACGCTGGACCCCCACCCGGGGACCTGACCGACGGCGAGGTGCCGGTCGCCGATCCGGGCGCTGTCGGCGGCGACCGCGATGTCGCAGGCGAGCAGCAGTTCGAGGCCGCCGCCGAAAGCCGCCCCGTTGACCGCGGCGACGGTGGGCACCGGGGCCGCCCGGATGGCGCGTACCAGGCGGCGGCCCCGGTCGAGGTGGGCCAGCAGCGCGGGCAGGTCGCCGAGCAGGGCGGTGGCCTCGGCGAGGTCGGCCCCGGCGCAGAAGCTGCGGCCGGTGCCGGTGAGCACGAGCACCCGTACGCCCGGGTCGGTCGCGGCGGCGAGCCACCGTTCGAGACCGGCCAGCACCGTGCCGTCGCAGGCGTTGCCGACGCCGGGCCGGTCGATCCGCGCCCAGAGGGCGGCCCCGCGCCGGGTCAGCACCACGGAGGTCACGTCAGGCTCACGCAGAGCTTGCCGAACGCGGTGCCGGCCAGCATCCGGCCGGCCTGGGTCCGGATGTCGGCGAGGTCGACGACGCTGTCGACGACGGGTCGAATGCGGTGGGTGTCGACGAACCCGACCAGCGCCACGAACTCGTCGAGGGTGCCCATGGTCGCGCCGTGCACGCTGATCTCCCGGGCGAACAGCCGTGGCAGGTCCAGCTCGGCGGTGAAGCCGCTGGTGCCGCCGCACACCACGATGGTGCCGCCGGCCCGGGTGCAGCGGGTCGAGTGGGCGAAGGTGGCCGCGCCGACGGTCTCCACCACGATGTCGGCCAGCTCCGGGGTCCGCGCGCCGCTGTCCAGGGCGACGGCCGCGCCGAGGGCGAGCGCCCGTTCCCGTTTGGCCGCCGAGCGGGAGGTGACCATGACGGTCGCGCCGGCGGCCACGGCGAGGCTGATCGCGGCGGTCGCCACCCCGCCGCCCGCGCCCTGCACCAGCACCGTCCGTCCGGGGCCGACCGCCGCCCGGGTGAACAGCATCCGGTACGCGGTGAGCCAGGCGGTCGGGAGGCTGGCGGCCTCGGCCCAGCTCAACCCGGCGGGCTTGGCGACGAGGTGCGCCGCCGGGACGACGGTCCGCTCGGCGAGCACGCCGTGGCCGACGTCGGGCAGCAGGGTCGCGTGCGGCACGGTCCGGCCGTCCGGCGCGGTGGGCAGCACCGGGTAGACGATCACCTCGCGGCCTGCGGCGACGCCTGCCGCGTCGCTGCCGATGACCCGGGGCCCGTCGTGCCGGGTGGTGCCGACGCCGCGCAGCGTCCACAGGTCGTGCATGTTCAGCGCGCCGGCCCGGACGTCGACCTCCACCCAGCCCGGTGGTGTCTGCGGGGCGGCGACGTCGCCGACGAGCAGCGCGCCGACCGGGTCGTCGGCGCTCGGGGTGCGGACGTGGGCGGCTCTCACCGGGTCGCCGATCCGGCCGGCTCGGTGGGCCCGTTCCAGAACGCCACGTCGGCGAGGTCGGCGCGGGCGGCGGGGCGGAAGTCCAGGCCCCGGGTGTAGGCGACCGGGACGAGGGTCACCGGTCGCCAGTCGGCGGGCAGGCCGAGCACCTCGCGTACCCGGGTGGCCCGGTGGGCCAGGGCGGTGGCCAGCACCGAGCCGAGGCCGCGCGAGCGCAGGGCGAGCTGGAACGACCAGGCGAACGGGAAGATCGACCCGTAGTAGCCGGACGCGGTGCCGCCGACGGGCCGTTCGGGGACCGGTTTGGTGCTGCACAGCACGACCAGGACGGGCACCTGCGCCAGGTGGTCGACGAGGTGCTTGACGGCGGCGAGGACCCGCTGCTGCCGGGCCTGGGCCTGCGGGTCGGCCCGCACGCCGGGCGACAGCCGGGTGGTGGTGGCCGCCTCGCCGTCGGCCAGCGGACGGGCGACGGTGGCGTGCCAGATCTCGGTGTACAGGGTGGACAGTTCCCGTTTGAGCCTCGGGTCGTCGACCGCGACGATCCGCCAGTCCTCCAGGTTGGAGCCCATCGGCGCCTGCTGCGCGAGGCGCAGGCACTCCTCGACGACGGCGCGGCCGACGGGCCGGTCGAAGTCCAGCCGGTGGCGCACCGCACGGGTGGTGGTCAGCACCTCGTCGATGTCGGTGATCACTGCGCCGGTCATCGGTGGTCCTCTCCGGTGAGTCGGTCGACGGGCTTGTCCCGGTAGGGCAACGGCGTCCCCCACCGGTCGAGGTAGCTGACGCTGTCGACGGGTCGGCGGGCCGCGACCCTGAAGTCGGTGCCGACCGTGTAGGCGACCGGCAGCATGGTGATCTGTACCGCGTCGTCGGGGATGCCGAGCAGCGTGGCGACGGCGGCGGCGTGGTGCAGGTGCAGGGTGGTGATGACGGTGCCGAGGCCGCGCGCCCGCAGCGCCAGGTTGAACTGCCAGATCGCCGGATAGAGCGACCCGTAGAGGGCGGAGTTGGTGCCGGGGCCGCCGGTGGCCGGGTCGGGTCGGGTCGCGCACGGGATGACCAGGTACGGGGCCCGTCCGATGTGCTGCGCGAGGTGTTCGGCCCCGGCGAGGATGCGGGCGGTGCGGGCGCTGACCTTGCCGTCCGCGTCGACGCCGCCGAGGCGGCCCCGGACCAGGTCGTTGCCGGTGCCCGCCGCGCTGTGCAGCGGCTCGTGCACGTGGGTGCGGTAGGCGGCGTGGTAGAGCGTCGCCAGTTCGGCCTTGAGCGCCGGGTCGCCGACGACGAGCCAGCGCCAGTCCTCGGCGCCGCCGCCGGTGGGTGCCTGGACGGCGAGTTGGAGGCACTCGCCGACGAGGTCGAGCGGGACGGGGCGGTCGTAGTCGAGGCGCAGCCGGACCGACCGGGTGGTGGTCAGCACGTGGTTGAGGTCGGTGAACGGCAGGGTCATCGGTCGACCTCCGGGGCGACGCCCAGCAGGTCGGTGACGTGCAGGGTGTCGCAGTACTCGCGGACTGCGGCGATGCCGCCGGGCTGGACGTCGACGATCCAGAGGTAGCGGTTCTGGTAGCGGGCGTCGTCGCCGAGGACGGCGTGTCCGTGGGCCTCGACGGCGACCAGGGTGTCGTCGACGATCCACCGGTCGGCGGTCACCGCGATCCCGGCCGACCGGTAGGTCCCGCCGGCCAGCCGGGCCCGCATCGCGGCGAGTTTCCCGCTCATCGCGACCCGGCCGTGCAACGGGCCGTTGGCGTCGAGGTCGCCCCGGCCGTGGTGCCGGCCGAGGTCGCGGCGGCGGCCGGAGTCGGTCCACCAGGTGGCGTCGGCGGTGAAGAGCGCGCCGAACGTGTCGAGGTCGCCCCGGGCGAGGGCCGGCCACATCGCCAGCGCGGTCGCCAGCGCCGGGGGCGCGTCGGCCGGGTCGGGCGGGTCGCGGTGCGGGGGGTCGTCGAGGCTGCTGCGGGGTACGGGGGCGTCGTCGCCTACGACGTGCTGCGCGTGGGCGGTGTCGAGGTACTCCCGTACTGCGACGATCGCGCCCGCCCGGTCCACGTCGACGACGAAGCCGTAGCGGTTGGCGTACTCGCGTCCGCTGGCGTGGACGCCGTACCCCTCGACCTCGATGACGCAGGTGTCGTCCCCGGCGACGATCCGGCGGGGGATCTGTCGGCAGCCGGTGGGGAACGCGTGCGGTCCGAGGGAGCGCATCAGCGCCAGCTTGTCGTCCATCCGCATGAGGCCGTGCAGGGGGAAGCGTCCGCTGCCGTGCGGGGCGAGAGCCGGATCGCCGCCGCGACGGTCCGGGCCGGTGTCCACCCACCAGGTCGCGTCGGCGGCGCACAACCGGGCGAGGCCGCCGAGGCTGCCCCGGTCGAGCGCGGAGACGAAGTCCATGCCTGCCCGGACCGCGCGGGTCATCCGGCCTCCCACATTCCGACTGGTGGGTATCTAACACCTCCGGGCCGGACAACTCAAGGGGTGCATTACATACCGACCAGATGGTATTTTACGACGCCGGTAGTTCTGACGAGGGGGTCTGTGGTGTTCGAGGCGTACCAGCTACCCGAGGAGCACGACGCGGTCCGCGAGGCGGTCCGCGAGGTCTGTGCCGCCAAGGTGGCCCCGTACGCGGCCGAGGCCGACGAGACCGGGGAGTTCCCCACCTCGTCGTACGACGCGCTGCGTGCCGCCGATTTCCACGCCCCGCACATCCCCGTCGAGTACGGCGGCGCGGGCGCGGACGCCCTGGCCACCG